>NZ_VPBV01000016.1:0-76596 GCF_013418545.1 Acinetobacter sp. YH12136 | reverse complement strand
ATGGCATTTATCTCATCGTATCACTCGAAAAATTCTTTCACATACAATTTCAGTCGTTTTAAATTCTCAATTAGGTAATCCTCCTTTACAGTTGGAAAAATTAATTAAAAGTTGAGATTGGCGTAATAGTTATAATTATTTTTGTGATTTTAGTTTTTTCAACAAAAGTTCAATTTTTTAGACGAAAAGGAGGATGATGCCAAACCTCATTATCCTCTTGGAAATTTGAATATCTCACCATAACGACGGCTTTTATTATTCAGATGACTGTTGAATTTTCCGCTGTAAATCTTGCTGATTCATTTTTTGCTTTCTTAAATGCAAGCACCCTTCAACCACCAATAATGCAACTGCCAACCAAATTGGGATATAAGTCAGCCATTCCCCTGCTTCAACTCGTTCACCTAACAACATAGACACAAAAGCCAACAGCACAGGTTCTAAATAACTCAGTAAACCAAAAATCACAAAAGGCAAATGGCGGCTGGCCAAAATATAACTGCCAAGTCCCAATGCACTTAAAAAGCCCAATCCAAGTACCGACCAAATTAAATATGGAAAAGCTGCGATGACATTTACACTGTCACTATAATAAAAGCCTAAATATACCGCGACAGGAATAACTAGCAGTAAATCCCACCAAAACCCGCCCAAGTGATCGGTTTGAAAGACCCGACGTAAAAAGAAATATAAAGGATAGGCAAATGCCACATATAAGGTTTCCCACGCCACCGTGCCAATGCGCCAGATTTCATGACTGACACCTAGCACGGCTAAGGCAACTGCTGCCATCTGCCAAGTCGATAACTTTTCTTTATATAGCACACAGCCAAGCAAAACCATGATCAAAGGCAATAAGAAATAACCCAAAGAAACCTGCAAACCACGCCCGTTAATCGGCCCCCACAAAAATAACCACAATTGCGTAGTGCATAAAAAAGAACTAAAAATCAGCCAAAGTATGAATTGTGGTTGTTGTTTGAGCCGCTGAAAAATCGCGGAAATATGTTTTAAATCTCCCGACCACCACATAAACAAAGTTAGGAATGGCAAAGTTGCCAACATACGCCACGCAAAAGTTTCTTCGCTGTCTAAAGGTTTGAGTAATTGGGTATAAAAATACAGCACCCCAAAAGTGACCGATGCTAAAACCGATAGTGCAATGCCTTTATACATCCGACTCTCCCCTATATCAGTCGGCATTATACTCATATATACGTTGTTTTAGAGATTGATCGAATGTTCAAAATTTAAAATGACAGGATATAAAAAACCACGCAGCTTTTGCGTGGTCAATTGGTCTGCATACGTTTGTCTGCTTATATCTATAAGTAGCTCTGGAGCTGCTGCAACTTAGTCTGACTTTTTAGTTTGCGTATGTCTGGTATAAATCACATCACTTAAGTCATAACCGAGTGATTTGGCATAGTTCAGATATTCAGTCACGACAGCCTGATCAGGATGCGGCGTACGTGAAATTACCCATAAATATTTACGGCGTGGTTCACCCACCAAGGCAGTTTGATAGTCATCATCTAGCTTTAACACCCAATAATCACCACGCCCTACAGGCAACCAACGAATGACTTCAGGTAAAAAGCTAACTTTGAGTTTGCTGTTAAAAGGCGCATTTTGTACAAAAGCTTCGCCCAAAGCACGCATTTGTTTGCCATCTTTTGCAATACAACGGTTATCCACCTGCACATTGCCATTTTCATTCAATGTATATGCTGCTGTTACATTTGAACCGCATTTGTTTTGGAAATATAAAGGCTTTCTTGCAACCTCATACCAAACGCCTAAATATTTATCTAATTCGACTTTTTCTACCGTTTTCATCGGTTCATTGGTTTTGGAATATGCCATAGTCGCAGCACCCAAACCAATCAGCACCACACCACCAAGGGCAATTTTGGCAAGTCGCGCACCTGCAAACGGAAGTTTTTTAGCCATTGTCCCAACCTCTAAACTCTAAAGTTCAGTCAATTTTGTTTATCTTCTTCAAAAATAACCGCAAGCATTTCAATTTACTGTATGGATATGTAATTTTTGCAACTCAAATTTTACATAGCAAGTTTAGTATGCAAACTCGCACTTACACTGACAGTGCAATTCGCCCCAATTTAGCCAGATTGCAACATTTGCGCTTTTAAACGCAAAATTTCATCACGTAAACGAGCCGCTTGTTCAAATTGCAGTTCTTTAGATGCTTTCAACATCTCTTTTTCAAGTTTGGCAATATGTTTGGCATACAATTTAGGATCAGCCAAAATGTGCTGTTCATCGTCACTTAAAGCACGGCTTTGTGCATTGATTTTTTCATCAATTTGCTCATCGTTCAGCACTTCACCTGTGTCGATTTCTTTAATCACCTGACGCACTGCACTACGTGGAGTAATGCCGTGCAATTCATTAAATTCAATTTGTTTGGCACGACGACGCTCTGTTTCATCTATCGCCTTTTGCATTGAATCGGTAATGCGATCTGCATATAAAATTGCTTTACCTTTCAAGTTACGTGCTGCACGTCCAATGGTTTGAATCAACGAACGTTCTGAACGTAAAAAGCCTTCTTTGTCGGCATCTAAAATTGCCACTAAAGACACTTCAGGCATGTCTAAACCTTCTCGTAACAGGTTAATGCCAACCAAGACATCATGCACGCCTGTACGTAATTCGTGAATAATTTTGACGCGTTCTACGGTATCAATATCAGAGTGTAAATAAGCCACTTGAATGCCGTATTCTTTTAAATACGAGGTCAAATCTTCAGCCATGCGTTTGGTTAAAGTGGTGACCAACACCCGCTCATTCAATTCTTTACGCAAATTGATTTCAGACAGCACATCATCCACCTGCGTTAACACAGGACGAATTTCAATTTCTGGGTCAATCAATCCTGTTGGACGCACCACTTGCTCTACAATTTGTTGCGATTTTTCCAACTCATATTGTGCAGGTGTAGCGCTCACATAAATTGTGGATGGGACGATGCGCTCCCATTCTTCAAATTTCATTGGACGGTTGTCTAACGCACTAGGTAAACGGAAACCATAATTCACCAAGTTTTCTTTACGTGATCGGTCACCTTTATACATCGCGCCAATTTGCGGAACGGTCACGTGCGATTCATCAATAATCAGCAAGGCATCATCAGGTACATAATCAAACAAAGTGGGCGGTGCTTCGCCTGCAGGTCGTCCAGACAAATGTCGTGAATAGTTTTCGATGCCGTTGGTATAGCCCAATTGCTGCATCATTTCTAAATCATAGCGGGTACGTTGTTCTATGCGCTGCGCTTCTAGCAATTTGTCATGTTCGCGAAAAAACACCAAACGCTCTTTTAGTTCTTCTTTAATGGTACCAATCGCACGTTCCAAATTATCCTTAGGCGTAACATAGTGACTTTTAGGATAAATAGTCACGCGCGGCACTTTACGCACCAATTTGCCTGTTAATGGATCAAACCAACGAATCGAATCGACTTCATCATCAAATAATTCTATGCGAATAGCATGCTGATCAGATTCAGCAGGGAAAATATCTAAAATTTCACCACGAATACGGTAAGTACCGCGCAAAAACTCTAGCTCATTACGGCTATATTGCATTTCCACCAAACGACGGATCAAATCATCACGATTCACCCGATCACCTTGCACCACATGCAGCAACATGCTCATATAAGCATTGGGGTCACCCAAACCGTAAATTGCAGATACCGATGCGACAATAATGGCATCACGACGCTCTAGCAAAGCACGTGTGGCCGAGAGTCGCATTTGGTCAATATGATCATTAATAGCCGCATCTTTTTCAATAAAAGTATCGGAAGATGGTACATAGGCTTCAGGCTGATAATAGTCATAATAACTGACAAAATATTCGACTGCGTTGTTCGGAAAGAACGCTTTAAACTCACCATACAACTGCGCTGCCAGCGTTTTGTTATGTGCCATGACAATGGTCGGACGCTGTGTTCTGGCAATCACATTGGCCATGGTATAAGTCTTACCTGAGCCTGTAACCCCAAGTAATAGCTGATCATGATAGCCCTGTTCTATCCCTTGAACCAATTTTTCAATGGCTTGTGGTTGGTCACCCGCAGGTTGATAGTTGGTGACTAAATCGAAAGGTTGCTTATCACTCACAAATGCAGCTCTCAGGTTTGATGCGACCTAATATTTTAGCAGATTTGCCTACACTCAGGACATCCGAATATGTTGTGGCGATGTTGCGTAGCTACAAAGCCATTGCTCGGTTTTAATTCTGTATTGGACGCTGTTAGAACGAAGATGTGCTACGACTAAATTGAGCACGGGGAAACTGCTTTAAGACTTGACCCACTGGCTATTCAAAGGCAACATGAAATTTCAGGACGACAACCATAAAAGCACACATTCATGACTTACCAATATCACGACGAATCAATTATCAAAAGCCTCCCTGAAGATACTGTTTTCGTATTTGGCAGTAACATGGCAGGACAACATGCAGGTGGTGCAGCACGAACAGCCAAAGAATTTTTTGGTGCCGTTGAAGGCGTCGGGCGCGGTTGGGCAGGACAAAGTTTTGCCATTCCAACCATGAATGAACATTTACAACAAATGCCACTATCGCAAATTCAGCACTATGTGGATGACTTTAAAATCTATGCCAAAAACCATCCTAAAATGAAGTATTTTTTAACTTCAATTGGTTGTGGTATTGCAGGTTATACGGTTGAAGAAATTGCCCCTATGTTTAAAGGCATTGCCCATAATGTGATTTTTCCTGCGTCGTTTCGTCCTTTTGTCGAAAAAGCATTGCCTAAACTAACGCAAAAATTACTACACACCATTTACCGTGATTCTGTGATTTTTACCCCTGCCACCGATGAATTAATTGAAGTCTTGGCATTGAGCGATAATGAAAAAGCCTTGGCTAAAATCATATTGAATACACAAATGTACCCAACTGACAGCAATGGGCGTGATCGGGTCTTTGAAATTCAGGATATTTTGCACAACTTAAATGGTAAGGTATTCGAGTTCCAAAATAATTCAGAAGGCCCAATGCTATTTGGTGCAGCGATTTTGGCTTTATTGGAATTGTATAATATCAACGAGCAAGATTTTAGCGATGTATGGCATGGCGTACGTGAAATCTCGCCGCCAAAACCTGCCAACAAAGCGCGTAAGCATGTTCGTTAATTTCAATACTTTTAAATCCCCATCAATAAAAAATGCCACGTAATTGTGGCATTTTTTTTAGCGCTTACCCATCGAACGACGAGTACCACGTGGCGGTGGCCAAGTCTTATCCGCATATTGCTCAGGTTTAGGACGCACCGAATTATGTACCGCCTGATCATTATCCTGCGCTGTGTTTGGCATTGGGAATGGGAGATTCACCAATGGTTTTTTTGAAGTAGGCTGCTGCTTACTCATGACCATCACTCTTATAAAATTTGGACTATTTTAAAGTTTTTTGCCGCCCGATGCGAGAAACTTCCACCTCACAGCAGTTTTAATCACGATTTCATAGGAAATTGGTCTAATTTGGTGATTTTTTATTAATTTGATGCAATTTTAAACGACGCAGACATCGAATTTAGGCTAAGATAATATGCTTTTTATTTTTTTATCCCTATAAGAAGGAATATGCCGTGGACGTACGTCTCTCTGATCGTGTCAATGCCATCAAACCGTCCCCAACACTTGCAGTAACCAATAAAGCCGCTGAACTTAAAGCTGCGGGTCATAACGTTATTGGTTTGGGTGCAGGTGAACCGGATTTCGATACACCACAACACATCAAAGATGCAGCTATTGCAGCAATTAATAACGGTTTTACAAAATATACTGCTGTTGACGGTACGCCTGGTCTTAAAAAAGCCATTATCGCAAAATTAAAACGTGACAATAATCTTGACTACCAAGCGAACCAAATTTTGGTGTCTTGTGGTGGTAAGCAATCATTCTTTAACTTGGCGTTGGCTTTGTTAAACAAGGGTGATGAAGTGATTATCCCTGCACCGTTCTGGGTAAGCTATCCAGATATGGTGATTATTGCTGAAGGCGTGCCAGTCATTGTGGAATGTGGTGAAGAACAACGTTTCAAAATCACGCCTGAACAATTAGAAGCTGCGATCACTGACAAAACACGTTTAGTGGTGTTAAACAGCCCATCTAACCCTACAGGTATGATCTACACCAAAGCTGAATTAGAAGCTTTGGCTGCTGTACTACGTAAATACCCTGAAGTATTCATTGCATCTGACGATATGTATGAACCAATCCGTTGGGATGATGAGTTCTATAACATCGCAACAGTTGCATCAGACCTTTATGACCGCACAATCGTATTAAACGGTGTGTCTAAAGCTTATGCAATGACTGGCTGGCGTATTGGCTATGCAGCGGGCCCTGCTAAACTAATTGGTGCGATGAAGAAAATTCAATCTCAATCGACTTCTAACCCAACTTCTATTTCGCAAGTTGCTGCAGAAGCTGCATTGAACGGCCCACAAGACGTACTTGAGCCAATGGTTGAAGCATTCAAACGCCGTCACGACTTAGTTGTAAATGGTTTGAATGACATCAAAGGTATTTCTTGCTTACCTGCAGATGGCGCATTCTATGCGTATGCAAACATCAAACCATTGATTCGTGCGAAAGGCTTAAAATCTTGCACAGAATTCTCTGCTTGGTTATTGGAAGAAACTGGTGTTGCCGTTGTTCCCGGTGATGCGTTCGGTTTAGGTGGTTTCATGCGTATTTCTTATGCAACTGCAGACGAAGTACTTGTAGATGCGCTTGCACGTATCAAAAAAGCTGCTGAATCAATTGAAGGTGTAGATGAAGCGATTGCTTCAATCGAAGCTGAAAAAGCTGCAAAATAATCTAAACCTGTTTAGATGAACAAAACCCACGATTGAATCGTGGGTTTTTGTTTTAATTACGTTTTTTCACTCATCATTTTTCCTCATTTCTGAGGAGAGAGATCACAAATAACGCTTTTAAAAAGCCTCAAGATCATTTCTTGATTGATATAAAAATTCCAATACAAAAAAAATCAAAACAACAGCAATCTAAACGGTTTTATACACGAGGTTTGGTTAAAATCACCATCAAAATACCACACAACACGATCAAGGTTGCCACGACCATCAACAGGGTGAGTTGTTCACCTAAAAAAATCACACCGCCTAAAATCGCCAAACACGGTACAGAAAGTTGCACAGTACTTGCGGTAATGTGATCAATTTTTTTCACAATGCTGTACCACAACACATACGCGCCAGCCGAAGCCAATGCACCCGACAACACTGCCAAAACCACACCCTGCCAAGTGATAAAACTTTCAGGTAAATGCCAAAGAAAAAATACAGCAACAAGTGGTGTCGCCAGAATGAAATTAGATAGAGTATTGGTTAAAGCATGCTGCATCGTCTTTGCAGCAATACTGTAAAAACCCCATGCAATACCTGCCAGTAACATCATCAATGCATATTTGAACGTTGGCGTACTGGCTTCAGGCAATAGCAACAAACCCATCCCCAATATAGCACAACCCAACCCGACCCAGCGCGGCAAAGTCATGCGCTCACCATGCAAAATCGCATAACTGATCATGGTGATTTGCACTGCGCCAAATAGAATCAATGCGCCTATGCCTGCGTCTATATGCAAATATGCTAACGAAAAACCGAGTAGATATACAGCAAGGCTTAATGCAGATTTCCATTGGAATTGAATTGGTTGTTGAACCTGCAAAACAGCATAGAACAGTCCTAAGCACACTGCTCCACTGCCAACCCTGAGCAAACTAAAACTCATAGGGTCAATTTGCTGTTCAGCCAATGCCAAACGACACAGCAAGGAATTTGCAGCAAATGCGAGCATGGCAATGCATATTTTAATCCACACGGCTGAATATCCTTTTCAAGCTGTTCGCAAATCTTTATCGCAGTTTAGAACACTATTTTAGTGCAAGTCATTTCGCTCAATTCAATACAAATCTATTTGGCTGAAATGATAAATCATCTTAGATTAAATACTATTTAGATTAGATACTGTTTTTCAATGCTGCGATCAACTCTGATTTAGACACTACAGGTTGAGTTGTCGCTTTATATTCACATAAATAGCGAAAAGCAGAGTCTAATTCTACACGCAATTGTTTTTGTTCAGACACAGACCACACGCGTGAACGGTTGCTCCCCGAAAGCGCACTACCCGCCAGTTGGTACAAATATAAATCATGATCACGCTGTAATAGTTTTTTGGTGCCGTTGTCTGGATGGTCTGAAAGCAATTGGCAGGATGATTGAATGAGCCATTTTTCACTAAACCACAATTGCAATAAATCGCCCAAATACAAATCTTGAGGTGCTAAAGGCCAGACATGAATATATGCGCCTTCTACAGCAATGTAGTATTGTTCAGGCGTAGACAAGATAGAAAGATAATGTTCTTGATAATAAGAAAATTGAGAAAAAATGTCAGAAATGCTGAGCGTATTCATTCGCTTACTCCGATTTAGCCATTTTAGTGCTGGCAAGTTGGGTTAAATCCACACTGTTTAAGATGCTACTTAAACGCTTTGTTCTGTCACTCAGACTAACAACCGATTTTGTGTAACGCAAGTCTTGTGGGTGATTTTTTAATAAAATTTTGTTTTTTGTTCAAATAAAAAGCATATAAAGTCAAAATGAAAGAAACATGACAATTTATGCTTGACCCTTGCTTAAATCTGCTTATAATCGCATTCAGATTCTCCCATAGCTCAGTCGGTAGAGCGACGGACTGTTAATCCGCAGGTCCCTGGTTCGAGCCCAGGTGGGAGAGCCAAATTCTAAAAAGCCCAAGCATAACGTCTTGGGTTTTTTATTGCCTAAAATTTATGGATGATGTGGTCTGTAAATAACCAAGCAGCGATTCATGCCTTAATCGTTCAAAAAGATGAATGTAACTGTTTTGGGCAATTCAGCTTAATGTAATTCCTAATCTTAGCCTTGATCATTTCTAAGTGACTTAGGCAACAATCCACAATCAAAATACCTAAGCAATAACTTGATTGATAAAAAAACGGAACCGAAGTTCCGTTTTCTATCTTAGATCATCTACAAGTTTTAAGCGGCTTGCACAGGCACGCCACTATGGAAACGGAACAAATCATCTGGACTTAAAATCAGATTCTTTTCCACTTCACGTATATGCTGAATTCGCCCCTGAATATCTTCTTCAGGGTTTTTCAGTTTTGCTGTTTTTGCTACATCCAAAGCCAGTGCCAAATAATCTTCATAATGCCGTGATTCTGATTTAAGCAAATAACGGTAATACTTACCTAATTCTTCATCCACCAGTGGTGCTAGCGCATAAAACCGCTCGCATGAACGTGCTTCTACAAAGGCACCAATCACCAAAACATCAATCAATGCTTCGGGTTCATAGGTGCGGATTTCTTTACGTAAACCACCTGCATAACGCCCTGCACTTAAACCTTGCCACGTTTGCCCGCGCTTTGCCATGAACTCTAGCACCTGCTCATAATGCAGCATTTCTTCGCGTACCAACTGTGCAAGTTTGACCTGTAAATCGGTAAAAAAGCTATAACGAAACATCAAGTTCATGGCTGTGCCTGCTGCTTTTTTCTCACAGTTGGCATGATCTTGCATCAAAATATCTAAATTATTTAATGCTTCATTCAACCATTCTTTAGGTGTTTCACAGCCTAAAAATGCAATTACAGGCTGCATCAATTCATCATAATTTATGCTAGACATAACTTTTCAAATTTTATCTTTCAATCTTAAATATACAGATTCAAATTAACGCGCTACATCAATTGCAGCTTTCATGCGTTTTACGGCTTGTTCCAAACCGACAAATACTGCATCACCAATTAAAGCATGACCAATATTTAACTCATGGATGTGCGGGATCGCAGCAATTGGGCCTACATTCTCTAAATTCAATCCATGTCCTGCATTAATCACCAAACCACGACTGGCTGCATATTCAACACCTTGCAAAATGCGGGTTAGCTCAGCCTGTTGTGCGGCTTCACTTGCTGCATTGGCATAGGCACCTGTATGAATTTCAATCGTTGGTGCACCACATGCCACTGCCGCATCAATTTGCGCAATATCAGCATCAATAAACAATGAAACGTCACAGCCCATTGCGGTTAATTCTTGCGTCGCAGCCTTGACAGCTTCAAAACTCCCCACAACATCTAGACCGCCTTCTGTGGTCACTTCTTCACGACGTTCTGGCACCAAACACACATGCTGAGGACGAATTTCTTTGGCAAAAGCAATCATTTCTTCAGTCACGGCCATTTCCAAATTCATACGGGTTTTCAGCAATGGACGCATACGACGTACATCATCATCCTGAATATGACGACGGTCTTCACGCAAATGCAAAGTAATCCCCTCTGCACCCGCTTGTTCACAAATCAACGCGGCCTCTACAGGGTCTGGGTAGTTCGTGCCACGCGCTTGTCTTAAAGTTGCCACATGGTCAATATTGACACCGAGTAAAGCCATAATAGATTCCTACATTACGCTTGAGTTTGAGAATTCTGAATCCACAATTGGCGACTTTTTAAAGGTCGATCACCCAACAGTGAACTAATCATTTGCCGATACAGTCTAGACAGAAATTGTAACTGCTCTGGGTTAAAATCCCTACCCTTTTCATAGTCACACATACTCAGAATCTGCGCACCGAGTAAGTTTGACCGTGAAGCTTGAGCGTTGGGAATAAAACCATCATTTAGCTGAAAATGATAATGCAGATTAGGTTGAATTGCTTCCTGATTGGCATCGACCGAGAAATCGATGGCATAACCTAATTCTTCCAATAAAGCATGTTCAAACTGACGCAAAATCTGTCTTAAAAATTGATTTGGATTTTCTTGGCTAGATAAGTGCTGCAAATACGCTAAAGTCTGATGATATTGCACAAAAGTTTCAGGCATTTCGACTTCAACCGAACAGAGTCGCAACACAATTTCATTTAAATAAAAACCTGAAAAAAATGCATCACCAAAGAAAAAAACAGGCTGATTGACAATTTCCAGTTTAGTGAAGTTTTTAAGCTCTGATTTTCCCGATGCCTGAATACGAATCGGTTGATATTGCGGTGGTGGCATTTGTCTTAAAATACCATCAACCCGCCCATGTTCACGAGTAAACAAATGCACAATATGGCTTCGTTCACGGTATTTACGATGATGGATGAGATAACCATGCAAGATTTCATTGCGCATAATTGCGTCAATTAATCCTGTTCTTTGGCTTTTTCTGGCTGAGATTCTTCTTCGTCATCACCATCTGGGATGACAGCACCGACAACAGCAGCAGAGCCTTTGACCACACCCTTCGTAGTTTTATAGGCAACTTTAACGGGAACTGTCACAACTTTATGAATACAACCTTGCAAGACAAACATACATGCCACAATTGCCAACACTTTCATCATCACAGTTCCCTTTTATTCAAACTTAGATATCGCTATATCCTAAGCTTTTTAATGCACGTTCATCGTCAGACCAGCCGCCTTTGACTTTCACCCAAAGCGTCAGCATGATTTTTTGCTCGAACATTTTTTCCATGTCGACCCGTGCATCCATACCAATTTTTTTCAGTTTCGCACCTTTTTCACCAATCACAATGGCTTTTTGACCCGGGCGATCTACAAAAATAGTGGCATCAATATAAGTACATGGTGCTTTCATACGACCTGTTTTTTCATTCAAAACAGCATCTTCTGTTTTAAATGATTCGATTTGTACAGTTAAATCGTAAGGCAGCTCTTCACCCAATTGACGCATGATTTTTTCACGAATAATTTCAGACGCCAAGAAGCGCTCAGAACGGTCTGTGATTTGATCCAACGAATACAGTGGTGGTTGGAATGGCAAATAGCGCTCAATCGTGTCACGCAAATGATCTAGGTTCGCACCACGCAGTGCCGATACAGGTACAATTTCGGCAAAGTTCATTAACTTGGCACGTTCCTGAATAATCGGCAATGCCTGATTTTTATTTTCAAAAGTATCAAGTTTGTTGATGACTAGAATCACTGGCATTTCTGCATTTTTCAGCTTTTCCAAAACCAGTTCATCATTTTGGGTCCACTTTTGTGCATCCACCACAAACAGAACTAAATTTACATCGCGCAAAGCAGAAGATGCAGCACGGTTCATCATTTTGTTGATGGCACGTACTTCTTTTTTGTGCATCCCTGGTGTGTCTACAAACACAGCTTGAGATTTTTCACGGGTATCAATACCCACAATTTTATGGCGAGTGGTTTGTGGCTTACGTGAAGTAATTGAAAGTTTTTGCCCCAATAAGTGATTCATGAGGGTAGATTTACCCACATTCGGGCGACCAACAATTGCAACAAAACCACTGCGGAAATCAGATGGAATTTCAGTTCCCTGACCGCTAAAGAACTGGTTGATTAAGTCATTGGCGTCGTTATTCGACTCGTGATCAGCATCTACGTGATCGGAATGGATGGTCATTCAGACTTTTGCTCCAAGAATTTTAAAATATCTGCCGCTACTGCCTGCTCGGCAAAGCGACGGCTTGAACCTTCACCCTTCATTACAGGTAAACTATCGACTCGGCATTCCACAATAAAATGCTGATTCGGTGCATCACCCTGAATATCTACAACCTCGTAAACCGGGAGAGGTTTTTTACGTGCTTGTAAATACTCTTGTAAGCGGGATTTTGGATCTTTGAGTTGATCGGTTGGCTCAATATGATCTAAATACGGGCTATACCATTTTAGCACAATAGATTGCAGCAAATTTAAATCGCTACTATCGACATAAATAGCGCCAATAATCGCCTCTACGGTATCTGCCAGTATAGACTCACGATGATGACCGCCAGATTTCAATTCACCAGTACTGAGAATTAAATTCTGACTCAGTTTTAAATCATTGGCGATTTTACCCAAGGCTTCTTGGCGTACCAAGGTTGCCCGCATACGGGTTAAACGCCCTTCATTTTCGTGAGGATAGGCCTCATATAAATAATTGGCGATAATCATGCCCAATAATGAATCGCCTAGAAATTCCAGGCGTTCGTAATTGTGTTTATGGCTGACCGAGCGGTGAGTCAAAGCCAGTTTCAGCAATTCAGGTTGCTTAAACTGATAACCGATTCGGCTGGCTAGACGGGTCTCATTTAGCTTGGACTGAGCTTTGATCAAAACTTTTCTCGAACTTCATTACAATATCAATATTCAATAAGAAAGGTTTTCTTATTTCATATTCTTTTTTCACTTCTAAGCCATCGACGTTAGTCACTTGAGCCACATCTGCAAATTTAATATCGCGAATGTTGTTCATGCTTAAACGCTTGTCCATTTCACCAATAAACTGTTGTGGTGATAGATTTTTTGGCCCATTCAACAATTGTTCTTCAATTTGATTGTCCAACATTCGATCATCGAAATATGGTGCCCAAACTGCAACTGCTACTTTTGCCATAAATGCAAAACCAATAATTGCAATTAAAATTGCAATATAGGATGCCCCCTGTTGATGACGCATTTTTTATTTTCCTAATCTGCTTTATTAATCAATTTTGCCGTTACGACTAAATGACGGCAAATTAAACCCAGGTTCTTTATGCATCCAGACATAGAATGCACGGCCTGTTAGGTTTTCCTCTGGTACAAAGCCCCAAAAACGACTGTCAGCACTTTGATCGCGGTTATCCCCCATCGCGAAGTAATGACCTTCAGGTACTTTGACTTCCCAATATAAACCATTTTCTGCTGAATATTTACCATTGTCTACATAGTTCAAGAATGGTGCCTGACGCGCCACGTTTACACCTTCAAGTTCGCGCATGGTAAATGTATGCGCCCCTAAAGTTTCCTGATGGTAAATTGAAGTAGGTGTATCTAGACTGTCTTTTTCACGGCTAAACTGGATTGGGGTTTTCGTTACTTTCTCGCCATTAATGCTCAGCTGACCATGATCATAAACAATATGATCGCCTGGTAAACCGACAATACGCTTAATATAACTAATGCTTGGTTGTGGTGGATAACGGAACACCGCAACTTCGCCACGCTCAGGCGAACCCACATCTATAATTTTGCTGTTAATAATTGGCAAACGCACGCCATATTCAAACTTGTTCACCAAAATAAAATCGCCCGTTTCTAAGGTTGGCACCATAGAATCTGACGGAATATTAAATGGTTCATACAGGAATGAACGCAGTACCATCACCACTGCCAAAACAGGCCAAAAATCATAAGCCCATGTGATAATGAAGTTTTCATTGCCTCGCCCTTTCGTTGCTCTTTGCTTAAATACAAATTTATCGAGCAGCCACACCGCAATAAAAAATAATGTGGCAGGAACGAGAATCAAATTAAAATCAAAATCCATGGGTTTATTATCCTTATAATTTTAGCGTTCGACTTTAAGTACAGCTAAGAAAGCTTCTTGCGGGATTTCAACACTTCCCACTTGCTTCATACGTTTCTTACCTTCTTTTTGCTTGGCAAGTAGTTTCTTTTTACGAGAAACGTCACCGCCATAACACTTCGCAAGTACGTTTTTACGCATCGCTTTCACGGTTGAACGCGCAATAATTTGCGCACCAATCGCAGCCTGAATAGCCACATCAAACATTTGACGCGGAATCAAGTCTTTCATTTTTTCAACCAAGGCAATACCACGGTGACGTGCATCTTGACGGTGGCAAATCATAGCTAAGGCATCGACTTTTTCACCGTTAATCAGTACATCGACTTTAACCAAAGATGAGCTTTCAAAACGGACAAAGTTATAATCTAACGATGCAAAACCACGTGAACATGACTTCAATTTATCAAAGAAGTCCATCACGACTTCTGCCATCGGAATTTCAAAAGTAATGGACACTTGGTTACCCAAGAATTTCATGTCTTTTTGCACACCACGACGCTCAATACATAGGGTCATGACGTTACCCAAGTATTCTTGCGGCACTAAAATATGACATTCCGCAATCGGTTCACGTAAATCTTCTACAGTTGAACCATCAGGCATTTTAGATGGACTGTCGATATACACCGTTTCGCCATTTTTCATCACGGCTTCATAAATAACCGTTGGTGCCGATGAAATTAGGTCTAAATCGTACTCACGCTCTAAACGCTCTTGTACGATTTCCATGTGCAACATGCCCAAGAAACCACAACGAAAACCAAAGCCCAAAGCATCTGAACTTTCAGGTTCAAAGAACAATGCTGAGTCGTTAATTTGTAGTTTGTGCAATGCTTCACGGAACGGTTCAAAGTCGCTGGCATCAATTGGGAATAAACCCGCATAAACCTGCGGCTTAACTTTTTTAAAGCCTGGTAAGGTTTCTACTTCTGGTGTCGTTGCAAGTGTGATGGTATCGCCGACTGGCGCACCGAAAATATCTTTAATACCCGCAATAACAAAGCCAACTTCACCTGCTTCTAAAATACCTGTTTCGGTATGTTTTGGATTAAAAATACCAACTGAGGTAATGATGTGCGTTTGACCTGTCGATTTCATCAACATTTTATCGCCTTTACGCACACGACCTTGCTTGATACGTACCAACGACACAACGCCCAAATAGTTATCAAACCATGAGTCAATAATTAAGGCTTGCAATGGCGCATCGCGGTCACCTTGTGGTGCTGGAATGACATTCACCAAGGTTTCTAATACATTGTCGATGCCTAAACCAGTTTTAGCCGAACAGGTTGGTGCATCTTGCGCTTCGATACCAATAATTTCTTCAATTTCATGAATCACGCGCTCAGGTTCTGCCTGCGGTAAATCAATTTTATTCAGTACAGGTAAAACTTCTAAGCCTTGCTCAATTGCGGTATAGCAGTTTGCAACTGATTGCGCTTCTACCCCTTGTGCCGCATCGACTACCAATAGCGCACCTTCACAAGCTGCCAAAGAACGTGATACTTCATAGGAAAAGTCAACGTGTCCTGGGGTATCAATGAAGTTTAATTGGTATTCCTGACCATTTGGATGGTTGTAGTATAAAGTCACCGAGGTGGCTTTAATGGTAATCCCACGCTCACGCTCAAGCTCCATAGAATCCAACACCTGAGCTTGCATCTCACGATCTTGTAAACCACCACAGGTTTGAATGAAACGATCTGCTAGAGTCGATTTACCATGGTCAATATGGGCAATGATCGAAAAGTTACGGATGTTTTTAATATCAACAGTTTTTTTAGCTTGCGCCATGGGTTACCTTGAAAAATAACACGCTCTGCACATTAAAATTCATGCAGAGCAAAAGCCGAATAGAAATTGCGAAGGATTATAGCAGATGGATTTTTCAATGTATCCATAATAATGACTTCCTTTTGCAGCCTCACGCGTTTTTCTTTTTATTCGAGAGTTTCAGGCTTTTTATACAAAGATTTATGTCGTGATTAAGCTGAGAATTGAAAGCCACGTCATGCTATTTGAAACAGGTGAATACCCTCTTTAACAACATCGACAGCAATAACATGCGGCAACTTTCAATGACGCTACACTTGGTGCTTCAACTCATCTTAATGAATCATACTCACTAAAATCCAACGGATTCACATCTGCAGTAAGTGGTTGATAGGCCTGTGTAAATGTCGGTGACATGCGTTTTGGACGACCTGTAGCAATTTCCACACAAGCCCATTGTGTATTGCCCATAAACAGCAGACTTTTATCTTGAGGGCGATAAAACGCATATTGGCGGAATGAATACAACGCATTCAAATCACTTAACCATGTACGCAAAATCAGCTCCTCACCTTCGAGTGCCGCTTTACGATATTGCACATGATGTTCCACCGCCACCATCGCATGTTTTAGTTTTAAGTATTCCTGCACACCTAAGCCTAATGTTTTGATATGTGCCGATGCTACATCCTGCATCCACTGCACATACACCACATTATTGACATGCCCTAAAATATCAATATGTTCTGGCTGTACGGTGATTTTTAAATCAAATATGCTGCTCATGTCATCCTTTTAACTAAAACGGCGATGTCGGTCTAGTCTAACAAAAATACCGAGTTACATAAAAAAGTCGCCCTAATTCAAGAGCGACTTCCTTAAAATAAGTGGCTATTTAAAGTTTAGCAAGATTCTAAATTTTAGATAGATTTACGATTTTATGCCACATCAACTTATTGAATACGCATGCCAATAATCGCACGTTGCCCTTGACGGATAATCACCACACGCGCAATTGTACCTTGTTTCAAGGTAGATACTGTTTCAACAAATTGGTTGGCATTTTGGATGGTGGTGTTATTCAGTTGCACAATCACATCACCTGGCATAATACGTGCCTGAGCTGCCGAACCACCACGACGCACTTCCTGAATCAGCACACCGCCTTTAATATCTAATTGGCGTTGTTCTGCAACGCTTAAATCACGAATCGACACCCCTAAAACAGGGCCTTTGGCTGCGGTATCAGGGTTGTTTTTGGCAGGCGTGTCGTCAGGTGCTGTGCTCACCGTAGCGGTAATATTACGGCGTTTATCATCGCGTAATACTTCAAGCTGAATACTTTGATTTGGCACTGAACGGTTTAAATAGTTCAACAATTCAGACGTTCTGGAAATAGGTGTGCCGTTGTATTTAAGAATCACATCGCCCGCGCGCAAACCTGCACGTGCCGCAGGTGAGTTTGGTGCAACTTGAGTAATTAATGAACCTTCAGGCTTACTGAGTTTATAAGATTCTGCCAAATTGCGGTCAATATCTTGCAAACTCACCCCTAAATAAGAACGAGTCACTTTACCGTTACGCTTTAACTGATCGGCAACATCCATGGCAACATCAATAGGAATGGAGAATGACAAGCCCATATAACCACCCGTACCACTAAAAATACGGGAGTTCACGCCGACCACTTCACCGCGCTGGTTAAATAGTGGCCCGCCTGAGTTACCTGGGTTAAGCGCCACATCGGTCTGAATAAATGGCACTGAAGTTTCACCCATCATATTACGCATTTTGGCACTCACGATTCCTGCCGATGCAGAATAGTCAAAGCCAAATGGTGAACCAATCGCAAGTACAGGCTCACCTACACGTAATTGATCGACATTGCCTGTACGCAGTTCTGGATAACTGCTGCCCTGCACTTTTAATAACGCGACATCGGTACGTTCATCACTACCCACGACAGTTGCATCAAGTTCACGGCGGTCATTCAGTACAATGGTAACTTTAGAAGCATCTTCAACAACGTGGTGATTGGTTAAAAGGTATCCATCTTTACTGATAAAAAAGGCACTGCCGTAACCTGTTTTTTCTTGTGGAATTTGCTGTTGAGGAATAATCACTTGATTGCCAAAAAAACGGCGTAAAATTTCTGGAACTTGTTGTTGTAAGAGTTCTTCCTGACTCATTTTTTTGACAACATTGACACTCACCACCGCAGGACTAACCTGCTCAACCAAATTAGAAAAGTCTACTGGTGGTGCTGCTTGAGTCTGCACAGTTGCCATAGTAAAAACAGCCGCATATAAACCTTTTTTTAAGTTGCGATTTTTCATAAATAGCATTCACTCAATAATAATTATGACTTTGAACTCACCTTATTTAGCACAAAATAATAGGCTTTTGGGTAATAAAATGTTGAATCTTTTTCAATTACGGTTTGGCAGGCACTGTGGAGGATAGCTGAGATAGTATCTCGTATTTACCCCATCAAAAATTACGCATCAAAGTGCTATAAATGAAATGAAAAGCGTGGAATCGAATCACAATAAAAGTGGGATATTCCATAAAAGTTGCCAGCTTATTCTTTTTTTTCATTATTCAAATCCACTTCGCACTTGCCTTTTTCTGTAAAAAGGGGTGTCATTATCCAACTTTTTTCAAATTAGCTGATGGACATGCCTAATTTAAACACAACACATCAATTTGATGTGATTATTGTGGGAAGTGGTGGTGCAGGTTTGAGTTTAGCGCTCTCATTACCCCAGCATTTCAATATTGCCGTTTTGGCGAAATCTACCCTCACTGAAGCCAGCACCTTCTATGCGCAAGGCGGTGTCGCGGCAGTGCTTGATGAAACAGATTCAATTGAACAACACATAGATGACACTATAATTGCAGGTGCGCATTTATGTGAAATGGATGCCGTCAAACAAACCGTAGAAGGCGGCAAACCTTCGGTAGATTTTCTGCTGAGACAAGGTGTTCAATTTACTTTAGATGAACAAGAACAGTTGCACTTAACCCGTGAAGGCGGTCACTCACAGCGACGTATTATTCATGCAGCCGATGCAACAGGACGCGCAATTTCGACCACTTTAGTACAACGTGTCCAAGAACAGCAAAACATCACCATTTTTGAAAATTTTATTGCGATTGACCTAATTACCTCGCAAAAATTAGGTTTAAATGAAAGCAATCGCACTTTAGGCTTATATGCACTAGATGAAAAAACACAAAAAGTGCATAGCTTCCTTGCTCCGTTTACCGCACTTGCCTGCGGTGGTGCAATGAAAGCCTATCTGTATACATCTAACCCAGACATTGCCACAGGTGATGGTATGGCCATGGCATACCGTGCAGGTTGCCGTGTGGCAAATATGGAGTTTAATCAATTCCACCCGACCTGTTTGTATCATCCCCAAGCACGTTCGTTTTTAATTACTGAAGCCATGCGTGGTGAAGGTGCATATTTGCGTTTACCCGATGGTGAGCGTTTTATGCTGCGTTTTGATGAGCGTGCAGAATTGGCGCCACGTGACATTGTCGCACGCGCAATTGACTATGAAATCAAACGCTTAGGTATTCGTCATGTGTGGTTAGACATCACCCATAAACCTGCAGAATTTGTAAAGGAACACTTCCCAACGCTGTATACACGTTTACTGGAATTAGGTATTGATATCACCACTGATATGATTCCTGTTGTACCTGCTGCCCACTACACTTGTGGTGGTGTGATGGTGGATGAACATAGCCAAACCGATATTGCAGGTTTATATGCGATTGGTGAAACTTCTTATACAGGTTTGCATGGCGCTAACCGTATGGCAAGTAACTCTCTTTTAGAATGTTTTGTCTATGGAATGGCGGCCGCCAAACATATTGAAGCTCATTACACCGCAGATTATAGCTCGCCTGACGTCCCTGCTTGGGATGATTCTCAAGTCACTAACCCTGACGAAGATGTGGTGATTTTACAAAACTGGGATGAGCTACGCGCAACCATGTGGAACTATGTCGGCATTGTACGCACCACTAAGCGTTTAGAGCGTGCCTTACACCGTATTGAAATGCTAAAACGTGAAATCACCGAGTATTATCAGGACTATCAAGTCAGTAAAAACTTGATTGAGCTGCGTAATTTGGTTCTGGTTTCTGAAATGATTGTGCGCTGTGCCATGCAACGTAAGGAATCACGCGGTTTACACTTCACGCTAGATTATCCTGAACTTGCGCCTGAATTGCGTAAAACTGTGCTTATCCCACCAAATTTCCAAGTGGAAACTCCATTGGTGAATGAGTGATCTGATTGCTTGTTACACAACAGCATTTGCATAAAAGTATCTGTGAATAAAGTGCATTTGAATTCTAATGCAAGAAAGCACCGAATCGTGTTCCATAACACGATTCGATATTTTATCATTTTGAATATGATGACGTTAACTTACTAAACCTCCCCCCAAGAATTCATCAAGTTGAGTTTTAGATTACGGCTGCAACTTGAGTACCATCTTGAATAAATGCTTCTAAGCGAACTTGACCAGCCAATAGTTGCTGTAATTGGTGGCTAATTATGTACTGCAATTGCTGCCGTGTCTGTTCGTCTATAGGCGCATTTTGCAATTGTTTTGACAAATGCTGTAATGCTGCTTGAGCCCCCAACTGCTGCATTTTAATCGCATACAGATAGCCCAACACCACTCCTTTCTGCACATAATTTGCAGCTAAATCATGCTGCAGATGATAAATCAAAGCACCCATCACCCGTTCATTGGCTGAGAGTTTACGCAAAGGGTCACGTGCCACACGCTGACACGGGTCTTTATAGGCATGTTCACATGAGTCCAGAAAGCTCTGTGCCAGATGCTTTAAGTTTTGCTGACGATGCGGCAACTGTGCAGCTAATCCCAACGCTACTTGTGCCGAAACAGCGCGGGTAAAATCTGCAACCAATGGGTCTGCCATTGCGACACCAATACTGTTATGCCCTATTAAACTGGATAACCAAGCCATCATGGCATGTACACCATTCCATAAACGATTTTTAATGAGTTGGATTTCGGCAATATCATCTACCAAAATCATTTGACGCATGTGTTGCAATAATGGACTAGCATTTTCCACATAAATAGGCATGTCACTTTCAGCATGAAATAAAATTAAATCCATACTTTGCAAAATGTGACTGGGCTGAAAATTGCGTCTTAAATCTTCTACATATAAGGTGGCTTGACGCTCTTGCTCAGGCTGCAATCGAGTATTGTCTTCAATTTCAATTGGCTCTGCTTCGTCATCCAACTGAAATTGCTTAAAAATATTATACTTGATGCGTAATTGGCGATATAAGTTTTGATCGCTTAATTTAGAGACCATTCTATTTACGACAGTATCGCAAAAATAATGCTGCGCCATAATTTTGGCTGCCGTATCGGGATCCAACAACGTCTCTAACGCCTGATGAATATGCGTCATCAAGAGCTGTTTTGCCCCAACTTTATTTAAAATTACCAAAATAGTTAAAGGCTGATGGAGTTCAACTTGCGCTATAAAACGGGCATATAAGCCCTGCGCAATTACTTTAGCCTCTTGCTGTAAGGCATGTTCAGGCAAACATAATGCAATTAGGCTCGACTCCACATACATTTGCTGCATCTGCTGCAAGTTCTCCGCATCAATGATGTGCATATTTTCAATTCGTTCATCATAAGAACATTGTCCATAACGAATTGAATACGTTCCAAAGGCGTTTACTGCAGAACGATATAAGGTATTCCGTGTAGAAGCATAAATACGTTTAGGACGGGTATAGCCATCCCAGTGCGATAAAATTTGGGCCAAATAGCCCCCACCTATTGCACCAAAACCATGAATCCCCACACTCAACTGATTTAAAGTTTGCGGGAAGGTCTCTTGTAAACTCGGCATTTCCAATACAGGAATAACTTGATTTAAGTCATCTAAATAAGCTTGCATACTTGCGTAATAATGCTGCGTGAGTGACAACATATTAGCATTAGGTTTTTTGATATCCCGAAATAGTATGGTTATGCCACCCGCTGCATGTGCAGATTTGATTCCATTTTCAGAATCTTCCAGCATGAAACATTCGCTGGGTTCTAGATTAATTTTTTGTGCGGCTGTTATAAAAATTTCAGGATGTGGCTTGCCCTGTTGCACCTCATCGCCACAAACTAATACATCAAAAAACTTATAGACATTGGCATTAATCAAATATTCTTCGGCAATGGCACGACGACTAGACGTAGCAACCGCCATTCTCAAGCCAGACTTTCGTAACCGCTCTAATACCTGCAACAAACCTTTTTTAATGGGCACACCAAAATTGCGCACACTTTCTAGTTCTAGTTCATCAGCACGCTGACGGATCTCACGGTAAGGAATGTCTGCACCATATTCTGCTTGAGCCAGTTGTTCAGCGCTCTTTGCACTCAAACCCAAACATTGCATGAGGTATACGTCTGAAAATTCAACGCCAATGAGCTCCTGAGATGCCTGCTTCAATGTTTGAAACCGTAATCGTTCAGTATCAAACATTGTTCCATCCATATCAAAGATTGCTCCATGAACAATATTGTTCTTAAATTTAAGCATTTAGCTCCCTTGTTTTATTACTTACGGGTTGCTAGCTTAGACAAAAGCAGATTTGATCTATATGAAAAACATAAAATGAAATATTTGTGATTATTTTTTAACCAATCAAACCCTGATTTTCATGTAGTATGTGTACATATGTAACCACATGGTAAATATAAGTAACTAAAATTAAGATAAAGCTGACTTTATTCTCAGCCAATCTGTGGAATCGAATACGTCCCTGTGACATGCGCCACGGCATCATCTACACCTTCGGAATATACCCAAACCTCACCGACCACGAGGTTTTTCCCTACTTTCATTAAGCGACATTCACCACGTAAATTACGGCCTGCTGCGGGCTTGCGTAAAAAGTTGATGTTTAAATTACTGGTCACCGCCAAAGCCACCAAACCTAATTCGCCTAAAATGGCGATATAAAGTGCATAGTCTGCAACGGTCATCATGGTCGGCCCCGATACTGTGCCGCCTGGACGTAAATCACGTTCATCGATGTGATAATTTACCAATGCCCCACGTGGGGTGATGGACACAATTTCACATTTTTCCAAACTTTGCGGAAACTCAACTTTTAAAAATTCAATAATTTCGTCTTTGGTCATATTTACTATTCGCTATTTTTTAAAAAAATCTTCTAAAGCATTTCCACTATAGAAGATTTTTCCATTCAATCAAATGCGCAAGAATGACTGATTCGCTTGTTAAGTATTTGGCTGTAAATATTGCATTGCCTGTGCAAAGACTTGATCTGGACTTTGTGTTGCATCTAAGCGCTTCACCCGCTCAGGATGTCGCTCCCACAAAGATTGATAGCCACCCCTTACTTTCTCAAAAAAAGTGGCTTTCTCTTGCTCAAAACGATCAAGCGCTCCACGCGCACGTGCACGGGTCATACCCAGTTCAATCGGTGCATCGAGCCAAAAAGTTAAGTCAGGCATACGTGCGACAAAGTTATTGTTTAAAGTCATCAACTTGCTTTCACTTAAACCACGTCCCGCACATTGATAAGCAAAACTGGCATCGCTAAAACGGTCACATAGTACAGTTTTTCCTGCAGCCATTGCTGGTAAAATCACCTGATCTAAATGCTGAGCACGCGCTGCATACATCAACAATAACTCAGTGTCTGAACACATTTTTTCTTCATGGTTGACCGCGAGTAACAAAGCACGAATTTGCTCTGCCATAGGGGTTCCACCTGGCTCACGGGTTAAAACCACCTCTTGACCTTGTGCAGTAAAATAATCATGAATACGGCGAATGAGTGTCGTTTTGCCTACCCCTTCGGTGCCTTCAAAACTGATAAACATGCTTATTCCCCTGATTTTTTCGCGCGCAGTACATTTAAATATTCCTGCACGGCACGGTTATGATCTTGCAAATTGGTGCTAAATTTATGTCCACCATTACCTGTCGCGACAAAATAAATGTTGTCAGATTGGTCTGGATGCATCGCCGCTTCAATGGCTTTTTGACTTGGCAATGCAATTGGCGTTGGCGTTAAACCACTCATGGTATAGGTGTTGTATGGCGTTGGAGTGCGTAAATCCTGACGGGTAATATTGCCCTGATAACGATCTCCCATACCATAAATCACGGTTGGGTCAGTCTGTAAACGCATACCCAGTTTTAAACGACGTACAAACACACCTGAAACTTGCTCTAATTCCGCATCAACATTGGTTTCTTTTTCAATAATGGACGCCATGATTAAAGCTTCATATTTATTTTTATAGGGCAAATCTGCCGCACGATTATTCCAAGCATCATCCAATGATTTCATTTGACGCTGATACAAATCGGTTAAAATTTTACGGTCAGTTTCACCTTTGGCAAAGAAATAAGTATTCGGCGCAAATAAACCTTCGGGATGTGCAAAAGGGATATTTAAAGCTTTTAGCATTTGATCATACGGCAAGTGCGACACTTCTTTGGTGACCAGTTCATCTTTCTTTAACGCATCAATCAATTGTTTAAAGGTCGTACCTTCGATCACCAAAATACGGTTCATTTGTGCATTTTCAGCATTGGCGATCATTTCCATAACCTGACGCACACTCATGCCCTGACGGACTTCATACACGCCTTTTTTCATGCTGTCGTGAATCATCACCCGTTGATACAGCTTTAAAACTATAGGAAAATTCACATGATCTTGCTCTGCCAAACGATCAATAAAGCGCGAATAGGTATCACCATCATTAATGGCCAATAATTGTTTTTTGCCTTCAACAGGATAATCTTTGAATAAGCTTGACCATAAGATCATGCCAATGACCAAAAACAGTCCAAGTATAAAAATAAGCGTGCCCTGAATAGCACGCTTAGACCACATAGTTTTGGTTTTCTTTTTAGATTTTGATGGGCGCTTAGACATAAGAATGAATCTGATTCAGTTGAAGTTGCTTAAATAATTCCACACACGGCTGCACATCTAAAACCTGCTGCCCTAAATGGCTGACAATTTTCATGGGCGTTAAAGCATTACAGAAAAACAGACTTTGAATCTGCGCAATTTCCGCAGCATGAATATCACGCTGTTCACAATGCAAATTCTGTTGTTGCATGCGCGATAAAATTTCTGCCCGCATGACACCGTGCACGCCATTATAACCAAGTTGCGGAGTAATCCATGTATTGTTTATACGAATGAAACAATTACTACTCACACCTTCAACCACACTGCCCTGTACATCAGTAACCAAAGCTTCTGTCCAGCCTTTTTGATCGGCTTCTTGTTTGAGCAATACCTGTTCAATTCGGTTTAGACTTTTCAGCCCAACTAAATTCGGCATGCTCAGTCCAATCGCTTGAGTCAAGACGCCACTTTGAATGATGTCATAATGATATGCCATATCTAAAGATGCTTGCACTTGTGGATAGAAAAACACCCAAACATCGGCAGGATGATCAGGCAAACTGTAACCTCGCTGCCCCACACCACGACTTAAAACAATCTTTAAAGTACCGTTTAATTCACCATGCGCCTGCTTTAAAAGTGTCAGCGTTTCAGTGATTAACTCAAGATTGGCATTTAAAGAAAGTTGGCGATTAGCATATTGCAAACGCGCCAAATGGCGGTCAAGTAATTCAATTTGATTTTGGCGAATACGTGCAGTGCTAAAGCATCCATCACCATAATGAAACGCGCGATCTAACACATGAATCTGCTCGGTAGGCTTGGCATTTTTATAACACTGCATGGAAGAAGTACTCGTTATTTATCTCTAAATATAGAAAACAATGAAGAAATTTATATTTATCATTTACTGATATTCACCGCATTTTAAATTATTTTTTCAGCAAATAGACTACCGATATGCTTGCCTCATTCAACAACAGATTTAATACCTGAGGTCAAACATGAACTTTACAAAACTGAAAATTGGACTACTGGCGGCAGTACTTTCGGCAACAACCTTGAGCGTTTCTGCAAAAGACTTTCTGAATGTTTCCTACGATCCAACCCGTGAATTATACGATAACTTTAACAAAGATTTCGGTGCGTACTGGAAAAAAGCCACCGGGCAAAACATTAACTTTAAACAATCACATGGCGGTTCGGGCAAACAGGCACGTGCGGTGATTGATGGTCTAGGTGCCGATGTCGTGACTTTGGCACTGGCTGCCGATATTGATGAAATTGCCAAACGCGGTCTATTACCTAAAGACTGGCAAAAGAAATTTCCGCACAACTCGCCCCCTTATACATCCACAATTGTATTTTTAGTGCGTAAAGGCAACCCGAAAGGTATTCGAGATTGGGGCGATTTGGTCAAACCTGGTGTGGAAATCATTACTCCAAATCCAAAAACATCTGGCGGTGCACGCTGGAACTATTTGGCAGCGTGGGCATGGGCAAAACATCAACCTGCGGGCAATGATGCTAAAGCGCAAGAGTTTGTTCGCCAAATTTATAAACAAACCAAAGTATTGGATTCAGGCGCACGTGGCTCAACCACCACTTTTGCAGAACGTGGCATTGGTGATGTTTTGTTAGCTTGGGAAAATGAAGCCTATTTAGCCGTGCGTGAACAACCGGGTAAATTTGAGATCATCACGCCTTCTCTATCTATTTTGGCTGAACCGCCTGTGGCGATTGTAGAGAAAAATGTGCAAAAAGATGGCAATCAACACTTAGCCAAAGCCTATTTAAACTATCTCTATTCGCCTGCGGGTCAAAACATTGCTGCGAAGAATTATTACCGACCACGTAATGCTACGGTGTTGGCACAATATAAGTCGCAATTTAAACCATTGAAGTTGGTGACTATTGATCAAGAGTTTGGTGGATGGAGCAAAGTTCAGAAGCAACACTTTGAAAATGATGGCATTTTCGATCAGATTATCAAAGCCAACCAAACCAAATAATACTCCGAAAGGTAAATCATACCAAAGCTCTAGCTGAAAACACCCAAATTGAAAAATGCGGGTGTTTTCACAAACGCATTTTTACCTGATTCACATATATCTCTT
Organism: Acinetobacter sp. YH12136; assembly: GCF_013418545.1. Lineage (NCBI taxonomy): Bacteria > Pseudomonadati > Pseudomonadota > Gammaproteobacteria > Moraxellales > Moraxellaceae > Acinetobacter > Acinetobacter sp. YH12136. The sequence continues at coordinate 49,266 of NZ_VPBV01000016.1, read as the reverse complement.
TTATTCATATAAAATTCATTTTTAATTATTTTTTTTGCATAGAAACTCTCGTTATCCTTGTTGCAGATTATTTAAAACATGAATTTTACAGCATTATCTTACTGAGTTTTGAATCCAAGTGATCACAGCCAAAGCTGAAAATGATGGGTTCAATTCATATTCAAGCGTTATTCAGATCATTATTTCAGGCTGAAATATGCGAAGGAGCATCGACATGATTCATACCGTAATTGTTCCAGGTGTAGGTGGCAGTGAATATGCGCACTGGCAATCTTGGTTACAACGACAACTCATGTCTTGCTCGCGTGTACAACAGTCAGACTGGAATAGCCCAATTTTACAGAACTGGGTTGCTGAATTTGTCAAAACAGTTGCCCCGATTCAGAACGATATTCAAATTGTGGCGCACAGCTTTGGTTGTCTGACCACAGTGGCAGCCTTAGCACAGCAACCTAAATTGCAGGCGAAAATTAAAAATGTGGTTTTGGTTGCACCTGCTAACCCTGCCCGTTTTGGTGAATCTGGTTTTGCACAACACAGCCAAAGCAATTATTCGGCTTATTTTCAGCAACTTAAATTGGCTGTACCGACACGCTTATTGATCAGTGAAAATGACCCGTGGCTAAGTTTTGCAGATGCACAGGCACTTGCCCAAGCATGGCAATTAACACCGATTAATTTAGGACAAGTGGGTCATATTAATGTTGCATCAGGCTTTGGGGCATTTCCTGAAATTTATGATTATTTGATTGCAGAAAATATGCAATCACATATCAGTATTTCTGATAACAACAAGTATTTATTCAAATTTGCAATTTAATCTTCGCAAATTATGCTTGTGCCGAATTTATCTTTTACTTTTATCTGTTTGTTTTCAAACACTCATTCTCTCTTTTGAGGAGTCATCATGTCGCAGCGATCCAAAGTGCTGCCAGGATTTGGTCTTTCTCTAGGCTTTACCCTAGCGTATTTATCCTTAATTGTTCTTATTCCCTTATCGGCTGTATTTATTAAATCGCTGGGTATCGGTTGGGATGGTTTATGGGAAATTTTAAGTTCAGAACGTATCCAAAAATCTTTGCAACTCAGTTTTAGCGCTGCGCTCATTGCAGCCTTTATTAATGTCGTCTTCGGCTTATTATTGGCATGGTGTTTGGTACGATACAGCTTTCCGGGCAAACGTATTATAGATTCTTTGGTCGATTTACCTTTTGCATTGCCTACTGCAGTTGCGGGTATTGCCCTGACTTCTTTATACGCACCGACTGGCTGGATTGGACAATATTTAGAACCATTAGGCATTAAAGTCGCGTATACCCCTATCGGGATTACCCTTGCCCTGATTTTTATTGGTATTCCATTTGTTGTGCGTACCGTGCAACCCGTACTCAGTGACTTAGAAACCGAGTTGGAAGAAGCAGCATCTGCGCTAGGGGCTAACCGCTTTCAAATTGTCACCAAAGTGATTTTCCCTATTTTATTGCCTGCACTGATTACAGGTTTTGCCCTCGCATTTGCGCGTGGCGTGGGTGAATATGGCTCGGTGATTTTCATTGCAGGTAACCAACCATTTAAAACTGAAATTGCACCCTTAATGATTATTTCTCGTTTAGAAGAATATGACTACGCAGGTGCAACCACAATTGCTGTGGTGATGTTGCTGATTTCTTTTGTCATGCTGTTCTTAATTAACTTATTACAAGCATGGGCAAGTCGTCGCACAGGGAGAACTGCACGATGAGTTTAAATACCAACAGCAATGCTTTGGCTGAAAAACTACAATCACGCGATGCAACACGTGAACCGACTTGGGTACGCTATACCCTGATTGCAATTGCCTTCATTTTCTTCTTAAGCTGTCTGATTTTGCCGCTGATTTTGGTTTTTGTAGAAGCCTTTAAACAAGGCATTGGTGTCTATGCACAAGCATTGGTGCATCCTGACACTTTATCGGCAGTGAAATTAACCTTACTCACTGCAGCCATTGCCGTACCTTTAAACGTGGTATTTGGTATTGCCGCAGCGTGGTCAGTGGCGAAATTCAATTTCCGTGGCAAGTCAATTCTCATCACCTTAATTGATATGCCTTTTTCAGTTTCTCCTGTGATTGCAGGTTTAATGTTAGTCCTGATTTTTGGCACACAAGGCTGGATGGGCGGCTGGTTGATGGAACACGACATCAAAGTTTTATATGCCGTGCCTGCAATTGTGATTGCCACCATCTTCATTACTGTACCTTTTGTGGCGCGTGAATTGATTCCTTTAATGGAAGCGCAAGGCACAGAGGAAGAAGAAGCTGCGATTGTATTAGGTGCATCGGGTTGGCAGACCTTCTGGAAAGTCACTTTGCCAAACATAAAATGGGGGTTAATTTACGGCGTGATTCTGTGTAATGCCCGCGCAATGGGTGAGTTTGGCGCGGTATCTGTGGTATCGGGGCATATTCGCGGAGAAACCAACACCCTACCGCTGCACGTCGAAATTCTCTATAACGAATATACCTTTAGTGCTGCGTTTGCGGTGTCCTCTCTCTTGGCACTTCTCGCGATTGTGACCCTGATTTTAAAAACTTGGGTTGAAATTCGCCAAGAAAAGCAAAACCAACGCAATGAAGATTCAACTGTTTCTTAAGGAATGACCGCATGAGTATTCAAGTTAAAAATATTGAAAAAAATTTTGGTGCATTCCATGCACTTAAAGACATCTCCCTCGATTTTCCAGATGGTCAATTGGTAGCACTGCTTGGGCCTTCAGGCTGTGGTAAAACCACCTTGTTGCGTATTATTGCGGGGCTAGAATCGGCAGATCGTGGGCAAGTGATTTTAGAAGGTCAGGACGCAACCAAAGTGCATGTACGCGAACGTCAAGTCGGTTTCGTTTTCCAGCACTATGCCCTATTCCGCCACATGACCGTATTTGACAATATCGCATTTGGTTTACGGGTACGTCCACGTGCAACCCGACCTTCAGAAGCCGAGATTAAAAAGCGTGTTATGCGTTTACTCGACTTGGTACAGTTAAGCTTTTTAGCAGACCGTTATCCTGCACAATTATCGGGTGGACAACGTCAACGTATTGCTTTGGCACGTGCCTTAGCGGTAGAACCACGCGTATTGTTATTGGATGAACCTTTTGGTGCGCTTGATGCCAAAGTGCGTAAAGAATTACGTCGTTGGTTAAGAACTTTGCATGATGAATTACACATCACTTCAATTTTCGTGACCCACGATCAGGAAGAAGCACTCGAAGTTGCCGATCAAATTATTGTCATGAACAAAGGTAATGTCGAACAAATTGGTTCACCGCGTGAAGTGTATGAACAGCCTGCAACTCCGTTTGTATTTGACTTCTTAGGTCAAGCCAACCGTTTTGAAGGACAACATCATCAAGGGATTGTGCAAATTGGTGAAGATCGCGTACAGCTTCTCAATCAACCGAATGCGCCTCAAGGCAAAGTGATTGCATTTGCACGTCCAGATGAGTTGCATATTCATGCCCAACCACAGGAAAATACCATTCAAGCGACCTTCTTACGTGAGGTTTGGATTGCTGGTAAAGTAGTTGCAGAATTGCAAGATCGTCAAGGGAATTTGATTGAAATTGCACTCACCGCAGATGAAGCGAAACTGCACCAATTCCGCCCAAATCAAACGGTTTGGTTAAGTGTAATCACTTTACATTTATTTGAAAATCAAGTCGCATAAGGACATCAAGATGGAGCCTAACCCGCTCCATCCTTTTTAGGGTTGCACCACTATGAATTTCCAACAACTTAGAATTATTAGAGAAACCGTTCGGCAAAACTTTAATTTAACCGAAGCGTCTGCAGCACTATACACCTCTCAATCGGGCGTGAGTAAGCACATTAAAGACCTTGAAGATGAGCTTGGTGTGCAGCTTTTTGTGCGCAAAGGCAAACGTCTACTAGGTTTAACCGAGCCAGGACAAGCTTTGCTGAGTATTGTCGAACGCATGTTGGTTGATGCAGATAACATTAAACGCCTTGCCGATGACTTTAATAAAGTCGATGAAGGCACGCTCACCATTGCGACTACACATACCCAAGCGCGTTATGTGCTGCCGCCTATTGTGAATTTGTTTAAGAAAGAATTCCCTAAAGTACATTTGATTTTGCAACAAGCCAGCCCTGTTGAAATTGCCGAAATGCTGCTGCAAGGTGAAGCCGATATTGGTATTGCAACCGAATCTCTAACCACTGAAGAGAACTTGGCAAGTGTGCCTTATTATGACTGGCGCCACAGCATTATTACCCCGCAAGATCATCCTTTAGCCAGTAAAACTGAGATTAGCCTGACCGATTTGGCAGAATATCCAATCATCACTTATCACGGCGGCTTTACGGGACGTTCTAAAATTGACAAAGCATTTACCGATGCAGGAATTGATGTCAATATCGTTATGTCTGCACTTGATGCAGATGTCATTAAAACCTATGTTGAATTGGGCATGGGCGTAGGCGTGGTAAACAATGTGGCATACGATGCAGAACGCGATTACCGTCTAAAACAAATCCAGACCGATATTTTTGGGGTAAACACCACATGGATTGCGGTTCGCAAAGGACATTTACTACGTGGCTATGGCTATGAGTTTATTTCTTTATGTGCACCGAATGCCGATATTAAAGCTTTAAAACGTATCGCCTATCCTGAAGAATAAAACAATAATGCATAAGAGAGCCTAGGCTCTCTTTTAGTTCTCTGGCAAAATTCTTGCTGATCTAAATGCCTAGAAATAATCAAAATAATGATTTTAATTTATCAGAAACATGAATAAAATATAATCAATAATAAAAAACGTAATTTGATTTTAAACACAATTGTATAATTTAGACCAAGGACGTAACATGAAATTTCACATTTTTGTTGGATTGCTGTGTGTCCTGCCGCTAGGTTATGCCTCTGCTGCCGCTTTAGAACGTAGCGGTCAATCGGTACATGCATTATTTGAAAAAGGAAATTATGCGGAAGTCGCTTTGCTACACGTGGATACCAATATTTCAGGTCAGGTACAGCATCAACAAAATATTGCCGAATTAGGCGTTCAAGATTTTTCAACAGGCAATTTAGTCAATAATCAACACTTCATCCAAGCTGCATTAAAATTACAACCACATCCACAAATTTCTGTGGCGTTATTATTTGACCAACCTTATTTTGTTGATGTGGATTATCACTATAGTCCTATTCTTTCAGGCGAACCTTTACCTATAGAAAATGCAGATATTAAGTTTGACTCAAGAAATATTACAGCGCTTATTGGCTATCAACCCACACAACATTGGAACCTCTTTACAGGTCTGAGTTACCAGTCATTTTCAGGTGATCTGAAAATTGGTACACAAGTTGACTATACCTTTTTTGATTATCACGTACATTTTCCAAAAGACCATGCGTGGGGTTGGTTGGCAGGTGTAAGCTACCAAATTCCTGAATATGCATTTAATACAGCAATTACCTATCGCTCTAAAATCAAGCACAGTACCAATGCAAGCGAAAGTATTTGGGGATTTCCTTTAGAGATTGCACCACAACAAGCAACTGAAATTCAGACACCTGAATCGGTGAATTTAGATTTTCACACAGGTTTACCTGCACAAAATTTTCTGTATGGATCATTGCGATGGGTCAATTGGCAATATTTTAAAATTCAACCCACTCAATTTGCAGCAATTCTGCAATCTGAAGGACTAGGTAATCAGTTCAACCTGATTGATTATCAAAAGAATCAATGGTCTACGCGTTTGGGTTTTGCCCATCAATGGTCACCCAAGTGGATCACTGCGGTGGAAGGATTATGGGATTCTGGTGCAGGTAATCCTGCCTCAAGTTTAAACCCTGTAGATGGTTATGTTGGTGTTGGTACGGGCGCAGTTTATCACTTTAACCCCAAAACGTTTATGATTGCAGGTCTGCATTATTTGCACTTTACCAAGCCAGACACGGTACAACCACAGTCATTGATCACTCAAATTTCAAGTTTTTCTTCACTCGAACAACGTGAGGCTTGGGTTTATCACTTGAAATTAGCACATCGCTTTTAAGACACAAAAAACGAGCCGAAGCTCGTTTTTTAAGGTTTAGCTAAAACTAATGGATATTACCAGTGGTAACTTACACCTAGTTTCGCTACTGGCATCCATTCGTATTTGTCATCATTGGCAATTTTTCGCTCTTCAGCACGTAAGGCATCTTGGAAGTCTTGACCGCCAGTCAAAGCATCACCACTACCTGTTAAAGATACTTTTGGATTACCTGTATAATATGCACCAACCTCACCAAACACGCCCCAGTTATTGTTAATCTTTGGAGCAAAACCTAAACCTAAGTAAGGTGCGATGTCATTTTTATATTCCATATGACCTTTAATATCGACACCATTGCCATTTTGATCAGCGATAAAGTTAGTATTATTTACTTTAAAGGCCTCACCTGGTTGAACACGACGCTCAAGACCATAATCATTGTCTAAATAAGCTACACCCGCAGCTACATAAACACCTTGTGCCCAACGGTTAGCACTTGCACCCCATGGACGAAGTTCAGCATTTAAATAAACGTTGTTGTTATCCATATCTAGGTCATATTCAGAACCATCAATTTTGACATCATCCGACCAAGAAATATCACCACCGTTATAACCCAGTGCTAAACCCACATACGGGTTTGCAGTCCAAAGCAATGCACCACCATAACCAGTTGTACCTACTTCAGCACGTACACCTGTTGGAATTAATTGGTTACGATCAAACGCATAGCCATCTTTTACCACAGCTGTATCTGCCATTGCAGAACCTGCAACTGCTGCCAATACCGAAGCGGCTAAAATTGTATGTAAAGTTTTCATTGTGTTTCTCCTCAAACTAAAGCTTTTTTGAATTTTCATTCGTTCGTTTTTCATGTGAAAACTATAAAGCTTATTGCGCTCAGTATTTATGCAAGATTTGCTAGGTTTATGTTATCTTTTGATACAAATTTATTTTTATTGTTTATTGCAAAAGCATTTATTTTCAAAACTTCAACAATTTAGCGCGCAACTTAACTTGTTTATCTTACTAAGGATAAATTCCAATCTGTTCCAATTTTTATCTATTCCTCACTCAATATAGTGTAAAATCTTTGGAAAATTTTTTTCTGGTAAGAACATCGATGTCTCAGCTTTCAACAATCATTGAACAAGCATTTGAAGACCGCGCTAATTTCAGCGCTGCAGATTGTCCCTCTGAAATTCGTCAGGCAGTTGAACAAGCAATTGCAGGTTTAGATAACGGCACATTACGCGTTGCTGAAAAAATTAATGGTGAGTGGATCGTTCACCAATGGTTAAAAAAGGCAGTTTTGTTATCTTTTAAACTCAATGATAACAAGCCAATTGAATCTTGCGATTTGCGTTTCTACGACAAAGTAGACACGAAATTTACAGGTTGGACTGACGAGCAATTCAAACAAGCAGGTGTGCGTGTTGTACCGCCAGCAGTTGCACGTAAAGGTTCATTCCAAGCCAAAAATGTGGTGTTAATGCCATCTTATGTCAATATTGGCGCTTATGTAGATGAAGGCACCATGGTTGATACATGGGCAACGGTAGGTTCATGTGCACAAATTGGTAAAAACGTGCATTTATCGGGTGGTGTAGGTATTGGTGGAGTACTTGAGCCACTTCAAGCAAATCCAACAATTATTGAAGACAACTGCTTCATTGGCGCACGTTCTGAAATTGTTGAAGGCGTGATTGTGGAAGAAGGTTCTGTCATTTCTATGGGCGTTTATATTGGTCAATCGACCAAAATTTATGACCGCGAAACGGGCGAAATCCACTACGGTCGTGTACCTGCTGGCTCTGTTGTCGTATCAGGTAACTTGCCATCTAAGTGTGGCACTTACAGCCTATATGCGGCTATCATCGTGAAAAAGGTGGATGCCAAAACACGTGCAAAAACCAGCTTGAACGATTTATTACGCGAAGACTAATTTCCTTTCAGTCTTCAGCATCTCTACGATCAGCAATGATCGTAGGGATTTTTGTTTTTTATATACTGTGATGAATATTATGAGTACGCTGCGATCTTCCGCTATTCCTGTTTCTGATCCGTCTGCGGGTTTACGCATTACGGAGATTTTCTATTCATTGCAGGGCGAAGCCAATACATCGGGCTTGCCAACCGTGTTTATTCGTTTAACGGGTTGTCCATTGCGTTGCCATTACTGTGATACCACTTATTCTTTTGAAGGTGGCGAACGTCAATCTTTAGATGACATCATCCAAACCACGCTAGAATTTAAAACACCGTATGTATGTGTGACGGGCGGTGAACCTCTGGCTCAACCGAATGCACTGCCACTCATGCAACGCTTGGCAGATTTAGGTTGTGAAGTGTCTTTGGAAACCAGTGGAGCTTTAGATATTTCTAAAGTGGATAACCGTGTGTCGAAGGTGCTGGATTTAAAAACCCCTGCATCGGGTGAAATGTCACGCAACTTATTATCAAATTTAGATTTTTTAAACCCACATGATCAAATCAAATTTGTGATTTGCAATCATGACGATTATCTTTGGGCGAAGCAGCAAGTTGAGCAATATCAGTTGCATAAAAAAGTCGATACAGTGTGGTTCTCCCCTGCATTTGCTGTCGAAAAAGGTGCAGTCGCCTTGCCACAACTTGCACGTGATTTGGCACAGTGGATTTTAGCCGACCATCTCCCTGTTCGTTTCCAATTGCAATTACATAAATTGCTTTGGAATGATGAAACAGGTCGTTAATCTCCTCACGAATCCCCATTCGTATTGACGTCAATCTTCACACTTTTGCTCAAGTTCTATCGCTATATTTTAAAATTTGGAGTTCAATTATGCGCCCTCGTGCCATTGTATTGTTATCTGGTGGATTAGACTCAACCACGTGTTTGGCATGGGCACAAGCGCGTTATGAATGTATTGCACTTAGTTTTATGTATGGTCAACGCTCGACTACAGAGCTAGATGCTGCACGTGCCTTGACTAAAAATACAGGCATTGAGCATCGTGTGATTAATATTGATTTAGGCAACTTGGGCGGTTCTGCCCTGACCGATCACAGCATTGAAGTACCTGATCATGAGCAAGAAGGTATTCCTGTGACTTATGTGCCTGCGCGTAATACCATCTTCCTGTCTTATGCTTTGGCAGCTGCCGAAGTTTTTGATGCAGAAGCAATTGTGATTGGTATTAATGCGGTAGATTATTCGGGCTATCCTGACTGTCGTCCTGAATTTATTGATGCTTTTGCCAATATGGCACGCTTGGCAACCAAAGTTGGCGTAGAAGGCAAACCGTTAAAATTTGAGACACCTTTGTTACATTTATCCAAAGCAAATATTATTCGCTTAGGTATTGAACATGGCGTAGACTATAGTCAAACGGTTTCTTGCTACCAAGCAGATGACCAAGGACGTGCTTGTGGTAAATGTGACAGCTGTCGCTTACGCAAACAAGGTTTTGCCGATGCCGGTGTTGCAGACCCAACGCGTTATATACCGTCATAACAAGGTAAAGTGTATGAAAAATTTAAAATCAAACATTATAGTTTCTGCGATTATGTCTGTTGCTGCATTATTCGCAACAACGACACACGCAAATAATGACAAGTTGCAACAAGCATATAAAAGCACCAATGTAAAAGCAGCTTTAATTAATGTTTGTAAAGAAGAAACTGCAAAAGGCAAAAAACTGACTACAGCTGAAGTAAGCAAATATTGTACTTGTGCAGTAGAAGCAGATGGTAAATTAACCAACGCTCAAAAATGGGAAATTCAAAGCGCAATTAACCAGAAAAAGAGCCCTGCGACTTTAGCTTTTGTACAAAAGCAAAATAAAGATTTGCAAACTTGTTTTGGTCCTCAGCTTACAGGTAAATTAAAAACCTTAACTGAAGAAGCAATGAAAGCGGCTGAGAAAAAATAATTTTTCTTAACAATTTCAACTAGCCACTTTATGTGGCTAGTTTTTTATGTGCATGATTTTGGAGAAAAATATGAGCACGACAATTCAATTACCAAATCAAGCTTTTCCTGCAACCACAGGCGAAGTCAATTTAACCGAACTTGGTACAGATTGGTTAGTGGTGTATTTTTACCCGAAAGATTCTACCCCAGGCTGCACCACACAAGCTGTCGATTTTACTGCGCTAAAGCCACAATTTGATGCGCTTAATACCACCATCATTGGCATTTCGCGCGACTCAGTCAAAGCCCATCAAAACTTTACCGAAAAACAATCTTTAGGCATCAACTTGATTAGCGATAAAGAAGAAGTATTGTGTCAGTTGTTTGATGTGATTAAAGAAAAAAATATGTATGGCAAAAAAGTTATGGGCATTGAACGCTCTACTTTTATTTTCCATCAAGGTCAATTACTGAAAGAATATCGTAAAGTCAAAGCTGCAGGACATGCCGAGCAAGTGCTTGCGGATTTAACCGCTTTACAGGCTTAATTTTCAGCCTCTAAAAAAACACAATGTTCTGGATGATTGAAAGCTTTTTCAATCATCCTTTTTCATTTAAAAACTGGATTACTCCGTCAAATTACTGCTGTCCTGCTGCTGGTATTTGTCTTGTAATTGACGATAAATTTCCGTGTTTTGAAATGCGGTTAAGAAATCAATTGTGCCTTGAGGGAAAAAATTAGGCTGTATTTCCCCACGATAATAAGCCTCACGTGCAGGCGTAGCAGACATGGCATCTTGCAAGCTGTCTAATTCTACCATCTCCCATTCAGGGAAAAACTTTAAATAATAAGACGAGTCATCTTTAAAATGCCCAATTAAACCAACACGATCTTGCGGTTGAATCAATTCACCGACTAAAGATTTGACTAGTTTTTGCCATTTTTCATCATTGTAGACATCTACGACATGCACAAACTTAATCCGTTCTTGCATCTCAGGTGAAAAGTTAGACAAAATCATCTGCTCACGTTCTTTGGCTAAAAACGGATTTTTTAAATTGCGCTCATTTTGTGCAGAACCTAATGCCAAAATCACATAATGACTACGTGCTAACGCAATTTGAATGGTTTGCAAATGCGCCAAATGAAATGGCTGAAAGCGGCCAATGAAAACCAAATAATCAAACGTATATTGCATAATAAATACGCCAATCCTAATTTTGATAACAACATGATGTTATCTGATACGCGGAAATGTCATCCACAACCTGCGTGGTATCAACTCATTATTGTTTTTGCAAGATAATAAATCAAAAACAATAATTGGGCAGGTTTCGTGGATGACAAATGGTTTTGCCTACTTTTGCCAAAACAAAAGTAGGTCGAACCGAAGGTTAATCCTAAAATAGAATTAATAGACGTTAAGATTCCGCCTTGCTTATTCATTTTTTAAATGAACAACCCCAAATTCTAAATAAATTTCACATTGAATTAGGAACGCAAATCTCATCATTCACTAACTTTTTATGAACTCATGAGTTGTGCCAGCGCTGCGAATTTGCGACATAATGAGCCATAAATTCAAACCAATCAAAGCAAGGATAGTACGATGACACTGAGCTGTATTCAACAACCTCACCCACATTTGAATGCGAATTTAGACAATGGCGTACTGACTTTAGCCATCAACCGACCAGAAGCAAAAAACGCGCTGTATGGTGAATTGTATTTGTGGATTGCACAAGCCTTAGATGAAGCAGATCAGTCCAACGCAGTACGTTGTGTAATTTTACGTGGCACAGATGCAGATTTTAGTGCTGGCAATGACATGCAAGACTTTATGAAGTCTGCTGCACTTAAAGGACAACTACCTGCTGCCGAAGGCCCTCCATTCATCTTATTAAAATCTGCAGCTAAGTTTTCTAAACCGCTGATTGCAGCTGTACGTGGGGTGGCAATTGGCATTGGTGTCACAATTCTATTACATGCAGATTTGGTATATAGCGACAATACTGCCCTATTCCAAATTCCATTTGTGAGCTTGGGCTTATCGCCTGAAGGTGCATCAAGCAAACTTCTAGTAGAACAAGCAGGCTATCACAAAGCGGCTGAACTGTTGCTAACTGCACAAAAATTCAATAGCGAAACGGCATTATCGGCAAATTTAGTTAATAGCATTGAAACCGATGTCTATGCAACGGCGCAACAAAAAGCAGCACAATTGGCAGCTTTACCATTGGCATCACTTAAACAATCTAAAGCCCTCATGAAACATAATGTCAATGAAATTGTGGCGTGGATTGACCATGAAGCAGAGATTTTTATGCAACGTGTCGGCTCAGCAGAAATGATGGAAGCAGTGCAGGCCTTTATGCAAAAACGTAAACCTGATTTCAGCCAATTTAATTAAGCGCTGTTTAGCTGAAATGTACTTACACCCATTTCAAGTAAACTAGACGTTTTAAAACCACATTCATTTTGGCTGAATGTGGTTTTTTCTTTATTCGCCCCCATATTCTGCAATGTGCTATCAATCATTAAAAAATTGAGGAAAATTGTAATGTCTAATCCAAATCCAGCTGATGTTAAAGCTGAAAAAAAAGAACGTTATTTTGAGCCTGCACCACAAGATATTGATATAGAAAACTTTAAAAAAGTCATTCAAAGCCGTCGTTCGGTGCGTAAATTTACCGACAAAGCCATTCCTGTTGAAGTGTTGGATGATTATTTAGATATGGCTTTATTGGCACCGAACTCATCTAATTTACAACCGTGGACTTTTGTCGTGGTGCAAAACCCTGCCAAGAAGAAACAACTGGTTAAAGCCTGCTTAGGACAGCTTGCTGCTCGCACTGCAGCAGAGCTAATTGTGTGTATTGCACGCACAGACCGTGTTGATGAAATGGCAAAAAAGAACATCAGCGAGTTTCCTTTTCCTGAAGCACCTGCAGCAGTCAAAAAATATTACAAGTTTATTCCTTATAACTACATGACTGGCTACTTAAACGCAGTAGGTAACTTTAAGAAAGTCGCTTTCAAAATTGCACGTAGTTTAGATAAACAATTACCTGTAACTGCATTTAACCCTGCCGATGCCAAACTTTGGGCGAGTAAAACCACTGCACTCGCTTGTGAAAATATGGTCTTGGCCCTTCGCGCACACGGTTTTGATAGCTGTATGATGGAAGGTTTTGATGAGCCGATGGTACGCAAACTCTTAAAACTGAATGAACAACAATTTCCAGTGATGGTGATTGCTGCAGGTGAACGTGCCGAAGATGGTGTCTTTTTCCCGCAATACCGTTTTGACCGTGACCTGTTTATTCAGAAAGTCTAGGGGCTGTTAACATTTCATAAATGGCTTGCGCTGTAGGCTAAAACTGAGCAGATTAGGCATGAAACGCAAGGAATAGCGAGACTATTGCCAAGTTTCATAACGTAATCTGAGAAAGTTTTAGCCACATGAGCAAGAACAAAGCGCTGCTTTGTTTGCTGCGCAAAGGGACGAGCATATTTTTTGCTGCTATTGCGTTATGAGTCAGTCATTTAGAATAACTAAATTTCCTGCCCCATGCCTTATATCAGCTAAAAAACCTTGCGAGATATATCTCTCACGTCGCAAACATAGAAGAAGTGTCAACAGACCCTAATATTTCAACTGTATTTTAAAACCTAGCCACATTTTGACTCGTGATAAGGCGACAAGGATGTCGCCCGTTAGACTGTGGTACAGGACGTACCATCAGTCTAACAGAGGGCTTTTGTTACTTTTCGCCCGTGAAAAGTAAAATCTATCTACGCAACTTATATTTGCCCCAATCCATATATGAGTGATCGTACAATTCTATTTTTCTTTAAAAATTGGTATTTAAGTCTTTAAAAATTAATATCTAAAAGTTGCATAAACTCAAAGGCAGGCTCTTCGTAAGGATGGCTTGCCTTGAGCGCTTTTGCGACTGCCTGAGCATTTTGCTCAGGTACAATGGTTTCCACGCGCCATTCGGCAACGTGTTCCAAAGCATCTAACTCACCAATAAACGGATTTGCTCCTTTGACAGGCTTAAATTGCCCTGTGCCTAAAACCTGCCATGCACAATGTTCATAATTGCCAATTCCACCTGCACCCGCTGCAAAAACCGCCAGTTTAGTTTCTTCAAGATGAGATTCAGGCACATAGTAAATCAGTTTGAGCATATTTAAACTTCGCTATCCATTTCACAATTAATTAGAAATTAGCATAAAAATTTGAGCATTGTTGCTATTTTGGCAACCTATACGCATCATCCAATCCTCAATTTATACAGTTCCCCAAAAAAACTTTAAAGTACGCTTCGCCACAAACTTATCCCCCATTTTGTATGAATTTAGATTTAAAAAGACAAGCCATGTCGCACGCCCCTAGAGCTTTTGTCATTTTTTTGGCATGATGCAAAACAAGCACATAGTGAATAATGATAAATGACTCAAATGCGTTGGTTAGAACTGCTTTCCACAGTTCGAATTGGTAGTAAAAAACAAAGTACAGAACAGGCGCGCAGCCCTTTTCATAAAGATTATGACCGTATTATTTTTTCGCAAAGTTTTAGACAACTAAACCGTAAAACCCAAGTCCATCCACTGACTCAACACGATGGTATTCACACTCGCCTGACCCATTCTTTAGAAGTGTCTTGTATTGGACGTTCATTAGGGATGCTGGCTGCAGAAAAAATCAAAGACCATTTGCCTATGTGGATTTCCCCTGCCGATGTCGGTGCGATTATTCAAGCTGCTTGCTTGGCACATGATATTGGTAATCCACCTTTCGGGCATGCAGGCGAATATGCCATTCGTGAATGGTTTGATGATGCTTCACACGGCAATTTCCTCGCCAAACTCAGCGATGAAGAAGAAGCTGATGTCCGTCAGTTTGAAGGCAATGCACAAGGTTTACGTCTACTCACCAAAATTGACTATCATCCAAATGATGGCGGCATGCGTTTAACCTATGCCACTTTAGGCGCTTATTTAAAATATCCATGGCTCTCCAAAACCATTGCCGAACAAGGCAACCGCCCTGCCAATCAACGTGATAAGTTTGGTTGTTACCAAGCCGAAAAAGAAATTCTCAAACAAATTGCAGAACAGCTTGGTCTGATTCAATTGGGCGATTATCACTATTGCCGTCATCCACTGACATATTTATTGGAAGCAGCAGATGATATTTGCTATGCCTTAATTGATTTGGAAGATGGCATTATCTTAAACATGCTCAGCTATGAAGAAGTTGAACCGATCTTTTTAAACTTGATTGGTGACTACGGTATTCCAGCAGAACTGGCGATGGCACGTACCACATGGCAACAAAAAATTGCCGCTTTGCGTGGTCGGGTCATGAAGCGTTTGGTCGATGAAGTCACTACAGCATTTGCCAAACACCATTTGGAAATTCTGATGGGACAGCTCAAAGGCAGTCTTTTACAATATTGCTCGGCAGATATTGAAATTGGTATTAATCGCGCCAAAGACTTAGCCCGTGAGAAAATTTTCGAGCATCCACAAAAGGCAGGGCTGGAAATTATTGCGCATCAAAGTTTACAAAACATTTTGGATGCGTTTATTCCACTCACCACGCCACATAAAACCCTAAGTTTTAAAGAGCAGCGTTTAATGTCAATCTTGCAACGCTCAGGGGCAGATTTTGCGCATAATCACTATGACAATATTATGCAAGTCTTGGATATTATCTCTAAGTTTTCAGATCACCAAGCCTATAACTTATCGCAAGAATTACAAGGCAATAAGGTCGGCTTGCTGTAATGAATAATTTGCATATCAATACTTGTATATAAATAGTAGTAGGATTTAAGCGCAGATTTTGCCTTTTGTGAAAATGCGCTCTACTATGCGAACAGCAACTTATTTTAAATTAATCAGTGAATCACAAATATGATCGGATGTCTTATTGGCGAAGTATTGGCTTTAGAAGCACCAACCGTGTTACTGAACGTGAATGGTGTGGGCTATGAAATTGACACGCCACTCACCACATTTTGCCAGTTACAAAAGGGGCAGAAAATTACCCTGTGGACGCATTTAGCTGTGCGTGAAGATGCTCAATTGTTATATGGCTTTTTAGAAGCCCAAGAAAAAACCATTTTCCGTACCTTACTCAAAGTCAATGGTGTCGGCCCGAAAATGGCACTGGGTATTTTATCGACCTTGAGTGTCGAGTTACTGATTCACACCGTAGAACATGAAGATATTAACACCCTGATTAAAGTGCCAGGTGTGGGCAAAAAAACCGCTGAACGCCTGATGATTGAATTGCGTGATCGCTTTAAAGCCATGTCCAACGAAGTCAGCAGCAGCAATTCCACTGCGACTCAAATCCATTTTACGGGCAATTCTGCTGTTGCCGAAGCCGAAGCCGCTTTACAGTCTTTAGGTTATAAACCTGCCGAAGCACAAAAACTGATTAATGCAGTCAAGGCCGATTTTACCGAAGCCAGTGATATTATCCGTGCAGCATTAAAGTCGATGAATAAATAAAAGATGCCAACAAACCTAGCGTAAGTTCATCTTTCCAATATTGGATACATGACTGGCGACATAGATGTCGCCCGTTGAGTTGGGGTATAGGGATATACCCTCAACTCAACATAAGATTTTTGTTACTTTTGATCTTTCAAAAGTAAAATCATGCCTTCGCAAAGGCATTTAAACGCAACTCATACTTTGAGGCTGTGCATGCAGCATCAAAATGCCCAGCTCAAGAGATTAGTTAACACGATATGCAAGACCGTCTAATCAGTGGTTCTGAAAAACCCGAAGATCAAATTGATCGCGCCATTCGCCCCACTTCACTCGATGACTATATTGGGCAACCTGTAGTGCGTGAACAAATGGAAATTTTCATTGGTGCAGCCCGTGGACGCGCAGAAGCATTGGACCACACCCTGATTTTTGGACCACCAGGTTTAGGTAAAACCACACTCGCCAATATTATTGCCCGTGAAATGGGCGGCAATCTTAAATCTACTTCAGGGCCTGTCTTAGAGCGCGCAGGCGATTTAGCCGCCATGCTGACCAATCTTGAAGAAGGCGATGTGTTATTTATTGATGAAATTCACCGTCTTTCACCTGTGATTGAAGAAATTTTGTATCCAGCGATGGAAGATTATCAACTGGACATCATGATTGGTGAAGGGCCTGCAGCACGCTCCATTAAACTGGACTTGCCACCATTTACCCTTGTCGCCGCCACCACACGCGCAGGTTTACTCACCTCACCGTTGCGTGACCGTTTTGGTATTGTGCAGCGTTTGGAATTTTACTCGGTTGAAGATTTGACCCATATTGTCAAACGTTCGGCAAGTCTAATGGATGTGCCAATGACCGATGCAGGAGCCAATGAAGTCGCTCGTCGTTCGCGCGGTACACCACGTATTGCCAACCGATTATTGCGTCGCGTTCGTGACTATGCGCAGGTCAAAGGCACAGGTGAAGTCACGCAAGAGATGGCACAACGTGCGCTAGATATGCTGAATGTCGATAAAGATGGTTTAGATACCTTAGACCGTCGTTATTTATCAATGTTATTAGAGCGTTTTGATGGTGGGCCTGCAGGTGTGGAAGCTTTGGCCGCTGCTATGGCTGAAGACTCTGGCACTTTGGAAGATGTAATTGAACCATACCTAATTCAACAAGGTTATGTAATGCGAACCGCTCGCGGGCGTATTGCGACCAATATGGCGTATTTACAATTTGGGATGACACCGCCAGAGCCAAAAGAAAAATAGCTCAAAGGAAAAAATAGCTTGAAGGGAGCTATCTCCCTTTAAGTTATTAAATATTTAGGTCAATTGGGTCTGTAGATAGACCCTAATTTTCAATAATACGCACATCTTCAACAAGCATTAATTCACACGCGCCCGCCCCTGTATCATGACGGCTTAAAGAACTGCGCCACTGCCACCCATCTGCGGCAGTAACTTCAACCAATTTACCTTTCAAATAAATCAAATCATCTTCATCAATCTGTTTTAACTGTGTCGCAATCGCGGGTGTGGCAGGAATTAAATGCGTATTAGCGCTCAAACTTGCAATCTCTTGCACAGGAATCGGTGGTGCTTGTTCATAACGCCAATGATACCAACGGTTGCTTTGACGAATAGACAACTGTTTATACACTTCAGGCTTGGCCATTTCGCCCCATCCCAAAGCAAAATCGACAGGGCTAAGTTCGGCTTCACGTCCAAAATTATAATTTTCACGTGACAATACCCGAAACTCACCTTCATAGGTTTCCAAAGCTTGAATGGTATAGTCTTTAAATTGATGCACTTGCTGCGATGACTGATAGGTTGTGCTATCCGCAATTCCTCCATCTGGCTGGAACAGCGTCATCCACAACAAATACAATATGGCAATTACCACAAAAAATTTAACTAAACGGCTCATGTGCTGCTCATTGGGGTGGATCATCTGCATGTATCAGGCAGGCAGCTAATTTTAACTTAAAAGCATGTTTGAAATCTTGTGCCATTGGACGAAGCGTTGAGAATGATAAACTGCCACGCTATACACAGCTTGACTTATAGCCCCGATTCACGTCAATTTCACAGACACGGCGTAAGCTATAAGTATTGCTTATCAAACAACTTTGCAACATTGAAGCGGAACATCATCATGGCGAATAAATTTGAATTTAAAATTCGTATCTATATGGAAGATACTGATGCAGGCGGCATTGTTTACCACGCCAACCATATTCGCTTTATGGAACGTACCCGTACCGAATGGCTTCGTGCATCGGGTGTTGATCATTATTGGCATCAACAAGATTACAACTTTGTCGTGCATAAAATTAACGTGAAATATTCACGTCCAATCTTAATGGATGACCTAATTACTGTTACAGCAAGTGTAGTTTCGTGTAAAGCGTCATCATTTGTATTGCAACAAAATATTTATCGTGGTGAAATCATGCTTGCATCTGGCGAGGTTGAATTGGCCTGTCTTGGTTCAGATATGAAACCACGTCGTCTGCCAGATGAAATTCGTAGCCTTATTCTGAAAGAATTAGGACAAGATTAAAAAAATGAATTGGCACATGTAGTAACTATGGCAACACAACTCGAATCATCTCTTCAAGTATCAGATCTTATTTTACAAGCTAGTCCTGTTGTTCAGCTGGTAATGCTGTCGCTACTTTTAGCATCATTATACAGCTGGTATCTGATTGCCAAGTTACACATGAGCTATAAAAAAGCACAGGCAGAGGATCAGCATTTCCAGAAAATCTTCTGGTCTGGTGCAGAACTGAATACGCTTTACAACAACGCACAGCTCAATTCAAAACGTGTCGGTTTAGAAGATATTTTTTATCAAGGCTTAGGTGAGTTTTTAAAACTGAAAAAGCGCCAAGCGCATGCTTCACAAACCATTGAAGGCACAGAGCGTATCTTACGTGTCGGTTTAAGTCGCGACCAAGCCCAACTTGAACAAGGCTTAGGTGCATTGGCCAGCATTGGTTCGGTTGCGCCATACGTGGGTTTATTTGGTACCGTCTGGGGTATTATGAATGCCTTTATTGGACTGGCAGATGTCGATCAAGTCACATTAGCAACAGTCGCACCTGGGATTGCCGAAGCCCTGATTGCCACAGCCATTGGTTTATTTGCCGCTATTCCTGCAGTACTTGCTTTTAACCATTACACCGCCAAAGGTGAAGCGGTTTATTCTGATCGTGCTTTATTTGCCGAAGAAATGGTGGCTTTATTACAACGTCAATCTTTAGGCAATACTAAGGATCACGACTAATGGCCATTCAACGCTCAGGACGCTTCGAGCGCATTAAGAAACCACTCAAAAGTGACATGAATGTAGTGCCCTATATTGATGTCATGTTGGTGTTATTGGTGATTTTTATGGTTACTGCACCGATGATTACCAGTGGGATTCAAGTCGATTTACCTCAAGCCAATGGTAATCCAATTGAATCGAAAGATGCCCCTGCTTTGGTGACTTTAAATAAAGATGGGCAATATTTTTTAGAATACAAAGAACACAAAGCCGAACCTTTGGAATTAGCCCAACTGAAACAAATTTTGACCGATGCTCAAATTCAAGCCAAAGCTGAAAACAAAGAGTTTCAGGTTGTTATTCGCGGTCATAATACACGCCCTTATGGTGATGTGATTGCGTTAATGTCTGACTTACAAGATGCGGGTTTAACCCAAGTTGGATTGCTGACCGAGCCTTTAAAGTAATTTATGAAAGATTTTAAAAAGCCACCTTTTCAACAAAAAGCCATCGCGATTGGGTTCACCGTAGGTGTCCACCTTATCGCAGTGGTTGGCTTGCTTTATTTGGGCATGAGTAAAGCACCTGAGCCACCTAAACCCATTAAAACCGTACTGATTAAACCAGAAGATTTAAAACCCTTATTAGAAACTGAATCTGCTGAAACCACACATGAAAATGTAGCAGAGCAAATTACTCAAACTGCTGAGCCTGTTCTTGAACCTGCACCTGTCATTCCGACACCTGCAGCTTCTCCTACGCCACCCGCTCCTCAAGTTGATACGCAAAAAGCAGCACAAGCGGCAGAGGCTCAAGCACGTGCAGAACGACAAGCTGCTGAAGCCAAACAAATTGCCGAGCGACAAAAATTAGAAGCTGAACGCTTAAAAGCACAACAAGCACGCGCTGAAGAACGTGCTCAACGAGAAGCCGATGCTAAAGCAAAAGCCCAAGCCGATGCCAAAGCACGTGCTGAAGCAGATGCTGTACGTCGTAAAGAAGCCGAAGCCCTGAAAAAAGCAGAAGCGGCAGAAAGACGTCAACTCGAAGCCAATGCAGCAGCAAAACGCAAAGCTGAAGCAGATGCAAAAGCCAAGGCAGATGCTGAGGCAAAACGTAAAGCTGCTGCAGATGCAAAAGCCAAAGCTGATGCCGAAGCAAAACGTAAAGCTGCAGCGGATGCAAAAGCCAAAGCTGATGCCGAAGCAAAACGCAAGGCTGACGCAGATGCAAAAGCCAAAGCTGATGCCGATGCAAAACGTAAGGCTGACGCAGATGCAAAAGCCAAAGCAGATGCCGAAGCAAAACGTAAAGCTGCTGCAGATGCAAAAGCCAAAGCTGATGCCGAAGCGAAGGCGCGTGCCGACGCTGAAGCCAAAGCTTCAGCTGCCAAACAAGCTGCAGAAGAAGCCGCTCAGAAAAAGGCAGAAGTACGACGTATTGCATCCACAGCTAAACGTGATTTTGAAAATAAAATTAGACGAGCGTGGGATACCCCAGCAGGTTCCTCAGGTCAACGTGCAACTGCCCGTGTGACTTTAAGTGACAGTGGCGCAGTTCAGTCTGTCGTGGTTAATTCTAGCGATCCTGATATGAAAGCCAGTGTAGAAGCTGCCGTTCGTGCTGCTGCACCTTATCCAATGCCATCAGACCCAGATGCACGACGCGAAGCACGTAGCTTCACCTCTACCTTTACGGCACAATAAGTTACCAGTTAGCCGAGTAACATCTATTCGGCTAACTCCTTCTCAAAATATTTACGAGTATAAATAAATTTAAATTTTCACAGTGTTATAACAGTTTTATTATAAATTCATGCTTTCATTCCTGCTAAAGCATGCCATTATGTACCACAATTACATCCAAAAAAGTTATGTTGATTTGAGAAAATAGCGAATGATGGAAACAACGCGTAAACACCTACTTTGTCTTGCTATTTTAACTGCGCTTAGCCCAGTTTTAAGCACACAATCTTTTGCACAACTGCATTTAGAAATTGCCAAAGCACCAGAAGAAGCACCTAAAATTGCGATTGTGCCGTTTGGCAATGATCAAAGTATTTATCCTATTGTAGAAAACGATTTAAACCGTTCAGGCAAATTCACCAGTTCATCTAAAAACCTTGCTGCAACTGCAAGCATGAACAATCCAAATGCAGCTGTATGGCAAGCCGCAGGTGTACCTTATGTGGTGACGGGAAATGTCAAAGCCACTGCAGAAGGCGGTTATGAAGTTCATTACCAACTTTATGATGTGCAAAAACAGCAATACTTATTGAATGAATTATTAAGCGTGCCTGCGTCACGCGTACGTTCTGCTGCACACATGATCAGTGATGCCATTTATGAAGCACTCACGGGCATTAAAGGTGACTTTAGCGGACGCATTGCTTATGTACTGCGCAACCCTGCAACACCTGAACAACGCTATACCCTGCAAATTGCCGATACTGATGGTGAACAGCCTAAAACCATTTTGACTTCGCGTGATCCTATTTTATCGCCTGCGTGGACACCAGATGCCAAAAAAATTGCCTATGTGTCGTTTGAAACCAAACGCCCTGCTATTTATGTGCAAGATTTGGCGACAGGTCAGCGTGAAAAATTAGCCAGTTTCCGTGGTTTAAATGGTGCTCCAAGCTTCTCACCAGATGGTCAAAGTATGTTGTTTACCGCATCCATGCATGGCAATCCAGAAATTTATCAAATGAATTTAAGCACCCGTGAACTGCGACGCATGACCAATGACAGTGCGATTGATACCGAAGCACGTTATGCACCAGATGGTAAATCATTTATTTACACTTCAGATCGTGGTGGTTCCGCACAAATTTATCGTTATGACTTTGCCACAGGCAGCAGCAAACGCCTAACCTTCCGCGGTGCATTTAACGCACGTGGTACGCTCAGTGCCGATGGTCGTAAACTGGCATTGGTGCATCGCCCAAGTGGCAGTAATTACAAAGTCGCAATTCAAGACATCAACACCAATATCACCAATATTTTAACCCCAACCAGTTTGGATGAGTCGCCAAGCTTCTCACCAAATGGGCAAATGGTGGTGTATGCAACGCGCGAAGGCGCACGTGGCTTATTGTCAATTATGTCTTTAGACGGTCGCTTCCGCATGAACTTACCTAGTGAACAAGGTGAAGTGCGTGAACCTGCGTGGGCACCAAAATAATGAGTACCCGCAAGGTAAACACTTTTCAGTTCTGTTTTAAAACCAAAAATCAAGCTTCATGGAGATGAGGATGAACGCAGTTAAATTATTGGTACTCCCTGTTTTGGCATCGGCTTTAGTGATGACAGGTTGTGCAAACCGCAAACCAACGACTGACTCACAAGCAGGTCAAACACCAAGTGGTGCAACTACAGTCAACACCCAAGGTTTGAGTGAAGATGCAGCTTTAAATGCACAAAACCTTGCAGGTGCATCTGCCAAAGGTGTAACCGAAGCCAACAAAGCT
This sequence comes from Acinetobacter sp. YH12136, assembly GCF_013418545.1. NCBI lineage: Bacteria > Pseudomonadati > Pseudomonadota > Gammaproteobacteria > Moraxellales > Moraxellaceae > Acinetobacter > Acinetobacter sp. YH12136. The sequence goes on along the minus strand of NZ_VPBV01000016.1, from coordinate 26,069 downwards.
TTCTTGGCAAAGCGCGTGGTGCATTTTGACTACGACAGCAGCGAATTATCTAATGATGATTACCAGACCCTACAAGCACATGCACAGTTTCTAATGGCGAATGCCAACTCTAAAGTAGCGCTTACAGGTCATACCGATGAACGCGGTACACGCGAATACAACATGGCTTTAGGCGAGCGTCGTGCCAAAGCGGTTGAGAGCTTCTTAATCACCAGCGGCGTTAACGCAGGTCAGCTTGAAGCAGTGAGCTATGGTAAAGAAATGCCAGTCAACCCTGGACATAATGAAAATGCATGGAAAGAAAACCGTCGCGTAGAAATTAACTACGAAGCTGTTCCACCATTATTGAAATAATAATTTGCTGTTTGGGAAAAACTCGTTTAGAACGTGTTTCCCCAATACGAAAAAAGCGCTCTTTATTACAAGGGCGCTTTTTTATGACATAAAAAACTGGGCGAACGAATATTTTAAAAACTAACAGATAAGTGCAGAAATACAGCTTTGCTTCAGTTATTCCGACTCGGCATCAGCTTTTGCAGTTTGCATAGATTCAATCAAATCATGCTTGTTAAACTTTTTATATTCAGGTTTAGACTCGTAATCTTTCCAAGCGGCTTTCATCTTGTCCTCAGAAATATCGTCTAAACTAATCCCTTCGCTTGGCGTTGGAGTCGCATCAAACTTTAACGTTGTCATATCTGTGCTCCTATCTCAAATTAAATCCTTCACATCAACATAGCACTTTCTGCAGGACTTGCAAGGGTAAAATCACAGCAAATAGTCGAGTTTAATTTTTCTTTTAACGCGTTCTCATCTAAACTATTGCAGCATATTGTTATCCTCATTTTTGCAGTCATTCGGAGTTTTCCAGTCATGTCATACCGCACCCTTTCCCAATTTCTACAACAACAAACTGGAAATTTAACACCCGAACTTGCTCAAGTAATTGAAACTATAGCCAATACTTGCAAAACAATTGACCAAACATTACAAAAAGGTGCATTGGCGGGCGTATTAGGCAGTGCACAAAATGAAAACGTACAAGGCGAAGAACAAAAGAAATTAGATGTTATTTCAAATGATTATTTAATTGATGCGTTACAAAAACATCCTAATGTGGGTGGTTTGGCGTCGGAAGAATTAGACGAATTCACTCCTGCTCAGGAAAATGGTCAATATTTAGTGTTATTTGACCCACTGGATGGTTCAAGCAACATCGACATCAATATGTGTGTGGGTACCATTTTCTCAATTTTACCTGCAAAAAATGCCGTGACCCAAGCTGCAGACTTTATGCAAGCAGGTACACAACAAGTTGCTGCAGGTTATGTCCTGTATGGCCCATCTACCATGATGGCGCTCACTGTTGGTGCAGGCGTGGTATTCTTTACCTTTGACCCAGAAAGCCAAGAGTTTTTGGTGACTGCAGACAACATTCAAGTTGCTGCCGATACAAAAGAATACGCGATCAATGCTTCAAACCAACGCCATTGGGAAGCACCTGTAAAACGCTATATTGATGAACTTTTGGCTGGTAAAACTGGGCCACGCGAAAAAGACTTTAACATGCGTTGGGTTGCATGTATGGTGGGCGATATTCACCGTATCCTTTGCCGTAGCGGGGTTTTCATGTATCCATACGACTTAAAAGACCCGAAAAAAGCAGGTCGTTTACGTTTAATGTATGAAGCCAATCCAATGAGTATGCTCATGGAACAAGCAGGCGGTGCGGCAACCACAGGTCGTGTGCGTATTTTAGACATCCAACCCACAGACCTACATCAACGTGTGCCTGTCATCATTGGCTCAAAAAATGAAGTCGATTTGGTCAGCAGCTACCATCAATAATTTTTAACAACAGCAGTCGGCCATTCGCTGACTGCTGTGGATTTTATCGCATGCCTACGATTTTTTTAGAATCAAAAGATAACCCGAAAATTAAACACTTACGTGGTTTAATTGAACAAAATAACTATCGCAAAAAACAGGGACAAACGGTACTTGAAGGTACACATTTGTGTCTGGCGTGGTTACATGAAAATAAAAAAATCAATTCGATTTTTACCACCGAACATGCACTAAGCCATCCTGACTATGAGCGTATTTTGGCTAAATACACAGGCGTGGTCTTTGTCATTGGCGAATCTTTATATAAAGATTTAAGCACTTTAGGCACTTCCCTTGCCTGTTTAGCCATTGTCGACGTGCCAAGTTCAAGCCAAGCTTTAGACTTTAAAGCAGACACACTGATTTTAGAAAATGTGCAAGATCCGGGTAATGTCGGCACCTTATTGCGCTCTGCAGCAGCAGCAGGTATTGAACAAATTATTTGTACCAAAGGTTCTGCCTCACTTTGGTCGCCACGGGTGTTACGTGCAGGCATGGGCGCACACTTTAGCTTGCATACCTTTGAAAATATTGAACTCGAAGATGTCTTAGCACAATTTCAGATTCCTGTATATGTGACCAGTTCACACCATGCAGAAAGTCTCTATTCCAAAAATCTGCGTAAGGCTTGCGTCTGGATTCTAGGCAATGAAGGTCAAGGTGTGTCCGATTATGCCTTACAGCATGCAGAAGCGGTAAGTATTCCACAACCAGGTGGACAGGAATCTTTGAATGTGGCAATTGCAGGCTCAATCTGTTTCTTTGAAATGGTACGCCAACGTCTGTAAATGGTTAATTTATTTTAAAAAGACTAGCCCTGCAAAAAAAATAGATTAGACTGAAAATAATAACTTGCAATGTCAACCAAACCATTGTTTTTAGCGTTATAAAAATATGATGTTAAAAATAATGGTGGGTATCCAATGACAGGATTTTCCATCTCTATGGATTTAAACCCGAAGTCGTCACACTCGGAAAATTTGAGTGCTCTTAAGAGTACGGCTGAGCAACGTCTGAAGAATTTCATGCAAGACGTAACGGGGCGTGCCTTAGTGATGATGGAAAGTGCAACGCAAGGACAGCACGGCATTGCTATGGATTTAGTGCAAGAAGCCTTTATTTCCTTGCATAAATCTTATGCTGACAAAGCCACAGAGGAATGGTATCCCCTGTTTTACACCATTTTAAATAACAAATTACAAGATTGGCGTCGTAAAGAAGCTCGCCGCGCTCAACCGTTTTCATGGTTCAAAAAAATCAGTTTAGATGATGACGATGTTGAACAACTTGATATTGTCGATGAGCAAGCACTCAATCCTGCAGAGTTTTTAGATCAAGCTGTGACTGTAGAAGAAATTCAGGCAGCAATTGCGGGGCTTCCTGTGCGGCAACAACAAGCTTTTATGTTACGTGCTTGGGAAGGTTTTGATACGCAAACCACCGCACAAATTATGAACTGCACTGAAGGCAGTGTAAAAACGCATTATCACCGTGCTATTCAAGCTTTACGCAACAGTTTGGCACATATGAATCCGTATCTGGGAGGATCATCAGAATGAAACAAGATGATTTCTTAAAACAAGTGACATCTAAACTTGATCGATTGGCTCGCCACCATCAAGACAAAGCCGCGGTCATGAATCATGTCTTGGACAATATTCAAGACAAGAAAACATCGCGCTATGGGCTTTGGAAAATGTCAGGTTTTGCATTGGCTGCGGCAATTGCAGGTTTTGTGGTCTTGCCAAATTCAATGGAAATGACCACACAGCCGCAGAATCAAGCTGTATCTGTTCCTAAACTTTCTCCACAAATGGTGGAAGATTTAGAAATGTTAATGGTGTTGGGTGAGGACAAAGTTCCACATGGCAGCTAAACGAATTGTGATTGCGTGTTGTGCGCTCAGTTTTTTACAAACCAGTTTTGCAGGGTTTGAGCGTTTTTGGATTTTTTCCAAAGATGCAGATACGCAAATTTCAGAAACCTGGGAAACTCTTTCTGAAGAAGAACAATTGGCGTTAATTAAGCGCTATCAAAACTTAAAAGAAATTCCTGCTGAGAAAAGCTTGGCTTTGCAGCAGCGGATGGATTGGTTTACCCAACTGCCTGATAGCGAAAAGCAAAAAATGCGTGAAACTTGGCAAAAAATGAGTACGCAAGAACGTCGTGAATTAGGACAACGCTTGCAACGAGCAACACCTGAACAACGGCCCTTGATTCGTCAAGAATACATTCTTAAATATCAACAGCCTGCAATGAGTCACTAATTTTATCTGTTCATGGATAATAGAAAGTACTTGAAGTCACCAATAACAAAAGCCTCATCGTGTAAAACAGATGAGGCTTTTGCAATAAAGAGTCGGTAGATTACGATTTTCTTGGACGTTGACGATAGAACGCCAATCCGATTAAACCAAACATACCCCAGAAACCTAAGCTTCCCCCACCGCCACCACTGGCTTCATAATTGGTATTTTTCGCTGTATTTTCTAAAGTAATGGTCGCTTCAGGCGATAATTCCAGTTCATGATCGAAAATCGTGTATTTCAGCTCATAATCAAATGGGCTAAAGCTATTTCGTACTTGAACCTGAATATTGCCACCATAACAAATTTCACGTGCATAATCCCCAGGACAAGGTGCTTGACGATCTGCCGTAAGTACCACACCTGAAGGTACTTGTGTAAAACGAATTGCCAGTTCTTGTCCTGTACTATCTTTATAGAATGCAGGCTTATTGGTATTTTCTTTCAAAGTGCTGATAGAACCATCGCCTGCATCGCTATCATTCAGCAATGGATTAAAACTCACTTTGAGGTCTGTACCATATTCAAGTCGTACACGATCATCTTTTGCAATTGGGGCAATATTGCTAAATTTACCTTCAAGTAAGCCCGAAGAATGCAAATTGCTGTCTAATTTTGAGGTAATGGTGTATTTACAATACGCTGAATCGGTTGCTTCTGTGACTTTATCATTCAGTCGATACATCACAATCCGTTGCAACTGTGCATCCCATTCACATTTGAATAGTGGATCTTGGGTCAATTTATCGGTACTAAATGTGGTACCTGAACCCGAAATTGCACCAATCCCCAATACTTCAGTGCTAATGCTAAAGTTGTCAGAATTAAGCTGTCTTAACTGAACAAATTTCCCATCTGCAGTTGGTTCATCTTGCTTTAATGCCATCGCAAATGGATCAACATAAATGGCACGATATTGCTGCTTAGCTTTGGTATTCGCCAACAAATCCTGCATCGTTTTCAAATCAGTACGCGATTGAGAAACGACCGAAGATGCAGCATCTTTACTTTGATCTATCGCAGACTGAATACGGTCAATTTGTTGCTGATAATTGGCAAATAAACTTTCATAAGAGACATTACGCAAGCTTTGAATATCGGCTGCATTTAAGCGCATCACTTCTACAGAGCCAATTTCACAGGTATTTTTTGCATCAGGATTTAAAGTTAAAGTTGCATTACTCACCCGCGCTAAACCACGTTGTTCATAATCACTACACCCCATGCTGTTTACATCAATCAAATCTTTCGCAGGGTCTGAACCAAGTTTTGGATAATACAACGGCAGGAATAAATTATAAGCAGATGGTTCTTGCAAGGGCTGCAATACTTGATCAAAGCTAAGCCCTGTCAAATCCAAATTTTTAGCACCATCATAAGAACTATTTGCTGTTTCAGGCAAATCACACTCGCCTTGCTCTGTCGCTGATCCCATTGCGAATAAGGCATTGCGAATTGTGTTGATGTTGCGCGCCTGCTCTAAGCTCGCAGGGAATGCATAACGACAAGATTTACCTTGGTTAAAGGCCAACATATTAAAAGAGAGGACAATACGTGGATAATTGTCATAAAACAAAGTACTCAATGCTTTATTTTCAACAATGGTATTACTTTGCAAATACACCTGTGACAAAGTGCTAAGCGGATGATTTTCTGCATTACTTAAGTTAAAGATATGACCTTTGCTGGTATCAGCTTGGTTTTGTGCAATCGTACTGGCAGTCAACGCAAGATCTGGTTGGCCGCAAAGATCAAAAGTACTAAGACTATTTGCAGCACCATTTTTCACAATACTGCTGCGGTCAATTTTCACCATAGAGCGTGTATTGACCAAGTTGGCACTACAATCCATTGCCAACACACTACCTACTTTGGCTTGGTTCGCATGGATATAAGCATTTTCTAAATTGACTTGACGCTCCGCTTGATGAGCAACAACGTAAATTGCACCACCTTGTTCTGCATGCGAATTTTGAATTTCGACATTGTTCGCAGCTAATGGGCCTGCCACAAATAATGCACCACCCTTGCCTGCATCTGCAGGGTTTGCATTACCACCACCATGGGCATTCCCATTTTTTAGAATGACATCGTATAGCGCCACGCTGGCTTGGGTATCTGAAGTATTGATAATGCGGCTATTGCCATGTGCATTAATAGTGGTTTTTAACGGTGCAATTGAAGGATAACGATGTGTAATTGGATCTACTTGGTTATAGTCGACCGCTGTCGCCCCATAAATACGCACCATAGATTGCGGGCGTAATTCTGAGTTTAAGATATATTCCCCAGCCTGCAACTGAATCATATCGGTTGCACCACGGTTGGTATTGCCTGCGCTACATCCACCGAACGCAATATTCTGCTTGGCCGCAACTAACGCTTCACGTAATGAACATTTGCTTAAGTCTTCACCATTTTGATCTTCAAAGGTCGTGACCTGAATCACACGATTATCTGCTGCCATAAGCGACATAGCAGACAGCACCATTATCCCTAATAGTGTTTTTTTATTATTTTTCATATTCATCCTTTATGCTTTTCTACGGCGTAAACCCAACAAACCCAATAAAGTCATTAATCCGTAAGCGCTCCATGCACCACCAGAAACTTTTATTTTATCGCTTTCCATACGATTTTCATGTTCTTGAATAACTTGGACTTTCACTTCCATATAAGGTGTTGTGCTGTTAAAGCGTGTGGTGCTGGTAACTAATTTAATTTTAAAGACATCTGCACCATGCCAAGCAGAATCTGGGGTATATACCAAATTCCCCAACTCATCTACGGTCAATTTTCCTTTAGAACGTGTATCGAGTTGCTCAATTTGCACACAACCTGCTTGCCATGCTTGGCCTGTCGGATTGTTTGGATAGACTTGATCACAAAATTCTTTAGGCACCAAATCACTATCACCCAACAAATCACTCACCGACATTTTAGCAATTTGACCCGCCAAAATATCTTGACCTATAAGCCCCATAGTTTCAGGAACCATCACCTCTATTGCACCACGGTCACATAAGGTAATATCTGACTGACGGTTTTTACCGCGCTGATCTGAAGCAGCACAACCGACTACCGTATTATCCCCCAGTTGTAATTGCCCCTGATTCAACACCACAGAATCTTTCAGGCTGTTATAACTGAGCAATACGCGTGGGCGCATAAAGCCCAAGAATGAGTTTTCAGGAACTTGATATGGACAAAAGAGTGCCGTTTTATCTTGACTGAGGGTTTGGCATGCACCTTCAAGCAGATTACCTGCAAGCACCGAATTTGCAGTCCATAGCGTATTTGGATAGTTGCTATCGCCTGCTCCACAGCCTGCGCCGACTAAATTATTTTGCAATCTTGTTGCATCTGAACCTGCTTGCACACAGTTTGCTGCAGTATTGACACTGACAGGATGTGGATTACCCAAAATCACACTATTGGCAATATAGGCTTTACCCAAAGGTGCGTTGAGATACACACCACGGCTGTTACCAATCAAGCTAATGTTATTGACACCAATATCATCCAGCACATTCATGACATAGCCTTCATTTGCAGTAAAAGTACTGCTCGCGATCATATTCCCCATACTAGGAAAGGCTTTGATTTCTTCATCTGCCAAACTTGCTGCAGAATAGAGATTGGCTGAAGCAACTGATATGGTTTTGTTGCCTTTAAATACTGAAGTTGTAATCACAAAGCGGGGGAATTGCGTATAAATGACGCCACCTTCCTGCGCTTGGTTAGCTTCAAGCAAGCTATTTTTGATCTCAATAAAACCTGCAGGGATCTTCTCGTCAGTCATTTGTGCGAGGTTATAAATTGCCCCACCTTGATTGGCTACACCCTGACTCAGTTTCACATAGTCTAAAATTAAATGTTCATTATTATAAATCAGACCACCTTGTTGCTGACGACAGCGCTCCTCACCGCAGCCCTGTAAAGTTAATTCTTTTAAAGAAACTTTTAAGAAACGATCCTTGCTATCTTCAATGTGGAAAATTCGCTCATTGCCGCGCATCTGAATCGTGGCATTATTCAAACCTGGGGCAGTTTTATCATTCAGACTACTGTCATAGGTGGTTTTAATTTCAAGGTTTTCTGTAATTTTAAGTTGAGTATCAATTTGATAGACGGCTTTCTTTTCTAATAAAATCACACTTGAGGCATTTTTGCCGCCACAGCCCAAATAGCCTTCTTCAGGCATGCCTAAATTAATATACTCAATGGCTTCACGCAAAGAACATTGTTGATCATCTGCTTTGGTGTCAGCAGTGGTGGTGACAATGATATTACTACTATATGCATGACCTGCGATAAACAGCATACCAATGCCGATGCTCTGCTTGAGCATAAGCGTACTCCTTGTAATTTTCTTTGTTTTTTTTCTTCTTTAGTTGCAAATTCCCTGCAACTTCGAATTATTTTCCGAATAATTTGGCATAGCTTGCGCAAATTCTCAAGTAATTTTAATTTTTACCGATATTCGTCAATTAAAGCATAAATCTGACGCAGGTTTGCGCCACTTAATTTCGTTTTCTCTCCTTTAAGTAATTGCACCAACTGTTCAAGGCTTTGCAGCAAAATCGAGGTCTGCTGTGGGCCATGTAACAATAAGTAATCAATAATTTGTGGGTCGATGATAATCCCGCGACGCTCTAACACGGAACTCACTAAAGCTTGTCGGTCTGCATACAAACTGCCTGAAGGCACTTTAACACTCACTGCCTGCGTCAAACGTGATTGCAAATCGGGCAATTCAAGCTTTAATTCAATCGGTGCAAAACGTGATGAAAACACCAACTGACCACCAACCTCATTGCTGTAATTGATTAAGTGAAACACCGCACGTTGCCAATGTGGTACACCACTAATCGCTTCAATATCGTCTAAAGCAACCAAATCATAACGGTCTAAAGAGGTAATTGCTTCTGTTGGGGCATCCAATAATTCAAGTAAAGATACTTTAATAGCTGATTTGCCAATTTCTAAATAGGAATCGCAAATTGCAGACAATAAATGACTTTTGCCTGTGCCCGCACCACCATAGACATAAAAGCGATTGACCAATCCTGCATGAAGCTGTCGAACTGCATCAATCACATGCCCCCAACCCGGACCAGAAAAATCACTGATCCGTGCATCTAATTGAGGCTCGATATCTAACTGCAGTTGACGCATAGAATTGTAATCACCTAGGAGTTTTGCTGATCTGAGGGCTTTATCTTACTTGATTTTTCAGTCTGTTGCAGTGAATTTGCTGACTGAGGATCAAGCTCAATATCAATATGAACTTGTGCTGTATCAATGCTAATGTCACCCGATGCACCATCTTCAGACACCACCACAGGCTGCCCATACAAATAACTTTTTTCGTAAAAATCACGTAAATGACGCAGTAAAACCACAATCACCGCTGCTACAGGTAAAGCAATCAACATACCCATGAATCCAGCCAGTTGTGCACCTGCTAAAACAGCAAACACCACCGCGACTGGCGAAAGTCCGATTTTATCACCCAATAAAAACGGTTGTAGAATATAGCCTTCCACCGCCTGTCCAATCATAAAGACCACAAGGACTAAAACCAATTGCATCCAGTCAATGCCAAATTGTAGGAAAGTGGCAATAATGGCTGCAACAATCCCTACAGCGAAACCTAAATACGGAATAATACTAGCAAGTCCCGCAACCATCCCAATAATCAAGCCGACTTCTAAACCAATCAGTTGCAATCCAGTCGCATAAACGACGCCCAACAAGATCATCACCAAAAACTGACCTTTAACGAAAGCGCCTAACACACTGTGACATTCTTGTACCACAGCCAACGTGCTTTGCTCATAAGGACGCGGAATTAAGCGACGCAGGCTGTCGAGCATACGCTGCCAGTCGAGTAGGAAATAGAAAGCAATAATTGGAATCAGCACCACGGTGCCGCCAATTTGAATAAAATTCAGACCAGACTGTGCGACACGCAATAACATGGCTTGAATACTATCGGCGCTATAATTGGTTTGCACATAATCCATGACGATGCTGCTCATGTGCGAGGTATCAATTTCCATTTCTTCAATATTGAAAGTGGATGATACCCACGGCAAGAAGGTCGAATTGATCCAGTTAATACCGACAGGAATACTGTCACGCGCAATCATCAACTGCTTCCAAACCAAAGGAATGATGTACCAAACTGCCAAAGTCAGCGCGATGCCAATCCCAATAAAAACCAAACTGATAGATAGCCAACGTGGCAAACCGACTTTGCAAAATTGTTCAACCAATGGGCTAAATAAATAAGCCATGAAAAATGCAACAACAAAAGGAATGACAACCGGTTTTAATAAGTACAGCACCCAAAGGAGCAGAACTATCCCAGACAGGATAAAAATGCGACGCAAGGTACGATCGACCATAGAAATTCGCCTTTTTTCAGTTTATTCGTTATAGAAGTTAAAATATTTGAATAAAGATAGCATTTTAGCGCATAAATAACATAAGAGTTTCGTATATTCAGGTATAATCGCCCCGCGAATGCGGAGACTTCATTATGAGCAACTCAACTTCTAACCCAACCACTGGTTTAAGCTATAAAGATGCTGGTGTCGATATTGAAGCGGGCGACGCGTTAGTCGATCGTATCAAATCTGTCGCTAAGCGCACGACTCGTCCTGAAGTGATGGGTGGATTAGGCGGCTTTGGCGCACTTTGTAAAATTCCGAAAGGTTATGAAGAACCTGTGCTCGTATCTGGCACAGATGGTGTAGGAACTAAATTACGTTTAGCGTTGAACCTAAACCGCCATGACACAATTGGTCAAGATTTGGTGGCAATGTGTGTAAATGACTTACTGGTGTGCGGTGCTGAACCTTTATTCTTCTTAGACTACTATGCAACAGGTCACTTAAATGTAGACGTTGCAGCCAATGTTGTTACAGGAATTGGTAAAGGCTGTGAGCTTGCAGGCTGTGCGCTTGTAGGTGGTGAAACTGCTGAAATGCCAGGCATGTATGAAGGTGAAGATTACGATCTTGCAGGCTTCTGTGTGGGCGTGGTTGAGCAAAGCAAAATTATTGATGGCTCTAAAGTAAAAGCTGGTGACGTTCTGATTGGTGTCGCTTCTTCAGGTGCACACTCAAACGGTTACTCTTTACTTCGTAAAATTTTAGACGTAAAAAATGTTGATTTAACTCAACTGGTTGATGGTCGTCCACTGGCTGACGTTGCCATGGAACCAACACGCATTTATGTCAAATCAATGCTTGAACTGTGCAAACAAGTTGATGTGCATGCTATGGCGCACATTACGGGTGGCGGTTTACCAGGTAACTTACCACGTGTATTGCCAAATGGTGCGCAAGCAGTGATTGACGAATCATCTTGGGAATGGCCAGAACTGTTCAAATTGTTACAACGTGAAGGCGGTGTAGAACAGTTTGAAATGTATCGCACCTTTAACTGTGGTGTAGGTATGGTTGTTGTTGTAGATGCCAACGATGCAGACAAAACAGTTGAGCTTCTCAACAGCCTTGGCGAAAAAGCTTGGGAGATGGGTCGTATTCAAGACAACGCCGAATCCGTTGAAGGCGCAGATGAAAAAATTCGCGTAATTTTTGCGTGATTTGACTCAGATGATCAAAATAGCTGTCCTCGTTTCAGGCAGCGGAAGTAACTTACAAGCCCTGATAGATGCCAATCTTTCAGGGCAAATTGTTGGGGTTATTTCCAATAAGCCTGATGCCTATGCTTTACAACGCGCTCAACAAGCAGGGATTCAAACTGCAGTGATTGAGCACAAACAATATCCGAGTCGTGAATTATTTGATGATGTCATGCATCAACAATTACTTGCATGGGATGTTGATTTGGTGGTGCTTGCGGGCTTTATGCGTATTTTAAGTGCCAAATTTGTGCACGCTTGGGAAGGTAAAATGCTCAACATTCATCCTTCACTCTTGCCGCATTATAAAGGCATGCACACCCATCAACGTGTACTCAATACAGGCGATACTTTACATGGTTGTACCGTGCATTATGTCACTGCTGAATTAGATGCAGGTCAAGCACTGGCACAAGGTGTGTTGCAAGTAAACATCCACGATGATGCCGAAAGCTTGGCGAACCGTGTGCATGTGTTGGAGCATTTGATTTATCCGCAAGTGGTTGAATGGATTTGTAACGGAACCATTCAGCACACTGCGCAAGGTGTGATGTATCGCCAACAACTGATACAACAACCTGTGCAGTTTTGCAATTTTTAAATATTCTTTAAGTATGTAGCTTTTGATATATACGAAAAAACGCCTGTTGATCAGGCGTTTTTTATGGTTCGTATTTGGTTCAGACTGAATTAAACAGAAGCAGCTTTACTCTGCTGTGCTTGAATCAAATCTTTAATCAACTGCACCGTCGCTTCAGGTTTTTCTAAAGGGAACATATGTCCACCTTCAACCACCTGATAAGCAATGTTGAATTTCTTGGCGGTAATTTGTGGGAAACCTGCTTTTAAGAACGGACCTTTTTTTGCAATCACCAATTCTGTCGGCACTTGCAGTTTTGCTTGCGGCAACCACCACAGTGAGGGATTGGTTCTAAAAATATTGACTTCGTCCATTTTTGGAATGGTCAATTGTACTCCGCCTCGCACATGGTCATCAGTCAAAGCATGCTCGATATAAGCCTGAAAACAATCGGCATCGAAATCTTGATAAAAACCTTTCGGACGCAATAAGTCTGCTGCTTGCTCACGACTTTCCCAATGATCACGACGGCGCAAAGACAAAGATGCAGGCGACAGTTGATCTACTGCTTTAAGCTTAAACATTTTGGCAAAATGTAAAAACACCGATGCTTTACCCATAATTAAAGGTGGATCAAGCATGATCACTTGTTCAAATAATTCAGGGCGTTGTAAAGAGGCTTGAAACGACAACACTGCACCTAAAGAATGCCCCAACGCAATCACTTTACGTCCCTGAGCTTGACGTACAACACTGTCAATCACTTGTTGGGTTAAGCTTTGCCAATGATTATCAATCGGATAACGCTTATCTGGCCCCAACAAAGGGACGTAAATCACATCGTAATCATCTTTAAGTAAATCAAACAGTTTTTGATAAACCTTCGATGGCACGCCATTGGCATGCGCAAAATGAATCAGTGGTTTCATTGTAATTTCGCGTTTTGCTCAGTCTGAATATGTTGAGATAAAGAAGTGGCAAAGCCCTCTCCCACTGCTGCACCCATACGACCCAACACAGAGTCTAAAGGACTGTGTTCAATGGTATAGTTCACTGTTTTATCTAGGTTTAAATCACGCTTCAGGCTATTTAAACTGCCAATCTTATCGGCAATGCCTAAAGTCACGGCTTGCTCACCTGTCCAGAACAGACCTGAGAAAATCGCAGGATCTTGTGATTTCAGTTTCGCGCCGCGTCCATCTTTCACTGCTTGAATAAAGTGGCCATGCACATTATCTAATACGGCTTGCACATGTTTTTTCTGTTCAGGATCAACAGGTTGTGTCATCGACAATAAGGCTTTATTTTCACCTGAGGTCATAGTACGATCTTCCACACCCATCTTCTGCATTAAACCGCTCAGCCCATAATTTGGCATAATTACACCAATCGAACCCACCAAACTTGATGGATTGACAATAATTTCATCTGCAGCGGAAGCAATGTAATACGCACCTGAAGCGCCAGTATCACCAATCACGGCATAGAGTTTTTTCCCTTGATGCTGTTTTTTCAGATATTGAATTTCTTGCCAGATTTCATCTGACTGCACAGGTGAACCACCCGGAGAATTAATATTTAGCACCACCGCCTGACTGTTGCTGTTTTCATAGGCTTTTTTCAGTGACTTGATGGTGTCATTGCTGTTCACACTTTGCTTGTCAGATGCAATTGTGCCAACAATATCCACCACCGCGATATGTGGACTCGCTGCCGATGGATTCGTGGTCGTGGTACTGCACCCTTTCCCCATAATCACCAACAGTAAAAAGACATAAGCAAAAGTTAAAAACTTAAAGAAAATTCCCCAACGACGTGCACGACGTTGTTCTTCAACTGAAGCCAAAACAGCTTTTTCTAATAGTTTCCACTCATTGCCTGTTGGCTGCTGTGCTTGTGGAGATATTTGTTGTGATTCATTTTGTGGTTTTGGTGGCCAATCGGACATGAAACAATCCAAAAAATAGTAAATTTGCTCCATTATATACGCGGAATTGGCAAAAACTGTCTAAAGCCTGTATTTTCTCCTATAATATTTTACATCTTTATCCTTTCTATCAATTGATGCTGTCGTTATGACCGAACCTGCACCGACAATGGCTTTATCGCGCCTGCTTGATTTTGTCAGTCGACAACCTTTAACAGTTGCGCGTTTTTTTGCAAAATCTTTGGCTTTTTTGGTCAATACACTGCGTTTGAGTAAAACCTCTCAAACCATTCAACTCAATCTACAAATTGCGCTTCCTGAGCTGAACTCACAACAACGCGAACAGATTACCCAGCAAGCAATTCGTAACGAACTGACCTCTTATTTTGAGTTTTTTCATATTTGGGGATCAAGCAATCAAAAAAATATTCAAAGAATCCATCAGGTACATGGTTTAGAACTATTACAAGATGCACTGGCTGCACAAAAGGGTTTGGTCTTAATTGTGCCGCATTTTGGCACTTGGGAAATTATGAATGCGTGGATCGCTCAATATACGCAAATGACCATCATGTATAAACCTGTCAAAAATCCTGCGGCAGATGATTTTGTGCGCCAAGCACGTAGCCGTGAACAGGCACATTTAGTCCCAACAGATGAATCTGGGGTACGTCAAATTTTTAAAGCACTCAAACAAGGCGGAACCACTGTCATTTTGCCAGACCATACCCCAAATATAGGTGGTGAGATGATTCCTTTTTTTGGTATTCCGTTGGAATCGAGTAATTTAAGCGCCAAATTGATTCAGAAAACTAAAGCAAAAGCTTTGTTCTTATATGCGTTAAGAAATGCAGATCAAGGCTTTGATATGTATATCGAAGCGATAGATGAGCACATTTATCAGTGTGATGCCAATGCAGGGACAGCTATTATTCACCGTGCAATTGAAGATTTGATCCGTCGTTATCCTACACATTATCACTGGAGTTATAAACGCTATAAAGCCCATCCAGATTTACGCGGGGTCTATCATAAACCTGTGCAAGAAGCCTTGGCAGATGTGCAGGCTGTACGTGCCCAGACACAGAACCAAACTAACGCTGCAACCACAATTTCTGCTGCCGATACGGCTGTATAAGCATACGCTGTTGTGCATCTACAGAAAAACGTACGCTGCCCTGTTGTATGGTGTTCATGAACGGAATATTGAGCGCAGCCAAGCGTTGCTGAACTAAAGAACTAGGATGTCCATAACGATTATCAAAACCTGCAGATGCCACGGCCAATTTGGGTTTAAAATGTGCTAAAAAATCATAGGCAGAACTGTGCTTACTCCCATGATGACCCAAAATTAACACATCTACTTTTAAATCAGGATATTCCTGCAATAATTGATATTCAGTTGCCCAACCTGCATCGCCCATCACTAAAAAATGCTGATATGGCTGTGCGGATGGCACTGAAATATACAACACACATGACAACTCATTTTGTTGCTGTGCGGCATAGGGTAATTGACTCGGTTTAGGAGATAAAACTTGTATCTGTACCTGATGTGGTAAAGACCACTGTTGCCCTTGCTGACACAAATTAAACTTGCTATTTACTGCCACATCTACGGTCTGATTGGCAAAGACATGCTGAATATTGACTTCATTTTGCAAATGAGGAAATGCACCACTATGGTCTTGGTCTAAATGACTTAAAACCACCAAGTCCAGTTGTTTAATACCATGCACCGCTAAAAATGGACGTAAAATTTGCTGTCCAATACTAAACTTACTTTCATCATAAGAACCGCCCACATCAATCATCATGTTGTAATGACCTGAACGTAAAAATAAAGCTTGTCCCTGCCCCACATCGAGTACTGTTAATTCAAATGGTTGTCGTTGGCTATCGACTATAATCAGTGGAACAAAACATAAGATTGCCCAAGTTTTAGGCAATACCGATTGTGGTAAAAATAGCAGAAATAAGCCTAAACAAAGACAAACATACACCGTTGCAGACATCGACAAAGTATGTAGCCGTGGTGCAAAAACAGTTTCCATCTCCCGAAAAATCAAGCCGAATAAAGCCACAGCTAGATCATTCAATTGAAACAGTATTGACGCCAAGGGTTCAAAAATAAAAAAGCAAATTCCTGCCAAAATATCTAAAGGCACGATCAGCATACCAATCAATGGAATTGCGATGATATTAATAAGCGGTGCAATCCACGCCACTTGTTTAAAAAACACAATCACCAAAGGAAATAAGGCAATAAAAATTTTCCATTGTGATTCAATTAAAATTTTGCTGGCATGTTTTAGTTGCTGCCAACGATTCAGGCCTATACGAGGTTGCTCACTCAGGCTTTGATAAATACGTAGCAGAATAAAACACGCCCCGTATGACAACCAAAAAGCAGCAGACAGCACACTTAAAGGATCAAACCATAGCAATAATGCAGCACTATAAATAAGTAAGGCAAAACCTTGAAGCTTCTGCTTCATCACCAACATCGCTGTAACGAGACTGCACATGAGCAAGGTTCTTAAGGCAGGAATTTCAAAACCAACAAAGGCGGTATACAGCAATACACAACTTAAAAATGGCAACATGAGCAAATATTGTTTAGGCATCCACAAATACCAATGCGGACGATAACACCGAATAAGCTGATGCAACGCCCAACATAGCATGCATGCAAAAATCAGCACATGCGGTCCTGAAATTGCCAATAAGTGACTAATTCCAAAACGCTGAAACTGTGCTTCGGTTTCTGAATCTAATAAGCTTTTATCTCCTGTAAGAAGTGCAAGGATGAGACCTTGATGCTGCAAAGGTTGCTGCTGAATAAACAAACGAATTTGATAACGCTGCTGTTCAATCCATAAACGAAATTTTGCCCATAACGTTTGTTGTGCACGCCAATGTTGTGTAAAGCCCATGGCATAAATTTGTTCTGACGGAATGAGTTGAACCTGCTCCACCCGAAAACCACTCATGATATTTTGTTGTAAATACCATCGCTCTACATCAAATGCCCCTGCTGTGGCATAACTATGTGCAGGGCGAATTTTTCCACTTAATTTGTAATAGTGTCCAAGTTCTAAATTTTGCCCATGATATACTTGGGTCTGAGCTAAAGTCGCTAACCAGGTCACTGTTTGAGGATGTCGGCTTAACACCTCGATCTTTTGTGAAATGCTGTTGTCATTCAGTTGATTTAACTGTCTGACATAAACCACGACTTCGGCAAATTCAGGTTGTAATTCACGCCATTGCAAACGCTGCTGCATCTGCGTATCGGCATAGATCAAACCAAGAACAAAACTCAAAACACCTGCTACGCCTACATTCAAACATTTCCAATAGATTGAAGATAAGCGAGCTTGCAACAAATACTGCACGATGGCACAGCATAGAATCAGTAAAACCATTGCGCTGGGCATGGCAGTCAGTGTATGTATTGAAAAAGAAGAAGAGCGTATTCCGACACAGGCGATCCCAATCACCCAAGCTAGTCCCATCAATTGCAGCATGAATATTAAACTTATTATTTTTATTGGCATGCATCATAAAGCCCACCGAAGTGGGCTTCAACAAAACAATCTTATTCCAGCAATTACTGTTTTAAACGCAATCGCTTTTGAGTGGCTTTACGAACTATGCCCCTTAAGCATCTACCCAAACACCATCTTGCATGTGCAAAATGGTATCGGCAGATTTTGCCAACTCTTCATCATGAGTCACAATCAACATCGCCATATTAAACTCTCTGCGTAATTCACGCAGCAATTCAAAAATTTTAACTGCAGTTTTGCGGTCTAAATTTCCAGTGGGTTCATCGGCAAGCATGAGTGCGGGTTTTGTTACTAATGCACGTGCCAACGCAACACGCTGACGCTCCCCTCCAGAAAGCTCACCCGGTTTGTGGGTTAAACGATGCGATAAACCGACTCGCTCAAGCAGATACTCTGCCTGTGCCTTCACCTCTTTGTAATTTGTGCCTGCACGTAACATTAACGGCATTGCCACATTTTCAAGCGCACTAAACTCAGGCAATAAATGGTGAAACTGATAAACAAAACCGAGGTATCGATTACGCAAATAGCCGCGTTCAGCTTCGCCTAAATTGTCAAAACGCTGCCCATGTAAAAATACTTCGCCTGTGCTTGGACGGTCTAAACCACCCAACACATGCAATAAGGTACTTTTGCCCGAACCACTCGCTCCGACAATCGACACAAACTGCCCCTGCTGAACTTGTAAATCTAGACCACGAATCACTTCAACAGTGGTTTTGCCATCGGTAAAGTGTTTAGAAACTTGTTTGGCTTCCAGAACAATCTTACTCATAACGCAATGCCTCTGCTGGTTGAATTTTCGCGGCACGTAATGCAGGGTAAATCGTCGCCAAGAAACTTAAAATTAATGACAAGCTCACAATCACCACCACATCTTGCCATCTTAAATATGAAGGTAAGTAGTTGATAAAGTAGGCATCAAATAAGTTTAGCCCTAATACATTATTCAACCATGCAATAAAGCCACT
Source organism: Acinetobacter sp. YH12136 (assembly GCF_013418545.1). NCBI lineage: Bacteria > Pseudomonadati > Pseudomonadota > Gammaproteobacteria > Moraxellales > Moraxellaceae > Acinetobacter > Acinetobacter sp. YH12136. The sequence goes on along the minus strand of NZ_VPBV01000016.1, from coordinate 7,169 downwards.
GATACTGGACGCGAAAATAATCCCCAAGATTGCACCTGAAACCGTGCCAATAACCCCAATGACCGTACCTTGCACCATAAAAATTTTGGTAATCGTGCTTGGTGATGCACCCAAAGTTCTTAAAATCGCAATATCCGATTTTTTATCGGTCACGACCATCACCAAAGACGACACGATATTAAATGCAGCCACCAAAACAATTAGGAATAACAATAGGCTCACCATTGCCTTTTCCATTTGAATGGCGCTAAACAAGTTGCCGTGAGTATAAGTCCAGTCCGAAGCATAAAAATTGGCAGGTAGCTCTTGCACAATATCTCGAGATACTTGTGGTGCAGCAAAAATATCATCCAGTTTTAAACGTACACCTTGCGCACCATCGGGTAAACGCAGCAAAGTCGAAGCATCATTCAGGGCGATATATCCCATCATCGAATCGACTTCTGCACCAATACTAAAAATACCGACCACTTTGAAGCGTTTAAAACGCGGTACAACCCCTGCAGGTGATGGCGTCGCTTCAGGTAAAACCAAGGTAATGCTGTCGTTTAAACCCAAACCCAAGGCATCGGTCATTTGTTTGCCCAAAACAATACCGAACTCACCCTTTTGCAGATTATCGATACTGCCTGCAACCATGTGGTTTTGAATGATGGATACTTTCTTTTCGTATTCGGGTTCAATTCCCGTGACCATAATGCCCGACACTTGCCCTTGTGCGGTCAACATGCCTTGCAATTGCGTGAATGGTGCAGCACCAACAACATGCTTATGTTGCTCAACTTTCGTTGCAAGTTCTGGCCAATTTGTTAAAATTTGTGTTGATGAAACAGTGGCTTGAGGTATCATGCCCAAGACACGATTTTTTAATTCACGATCAAAACCATTCATCACCGAAAGTACGGTAATGAGGACGGCAACACCCAAAGTTAGACCGATCATCGAAACTAAGGCAATAAAAGAAATAAAGTGGTTACTGCGCCGAGCGCGCGTATATCTCAACCCTATATATAGCGAGATTGGTTTAAACATACCATCAAGTCCGAGGTAATACATTATGGAAAATTTACAGCATCAAAGCGTCGCGTCTGAACGTCGTGTCATGTCACGAATTGATGCTGCCCTGAGAATCAATTACCAGATCATTTCTGACGATGTTGCGCTGAACGACCCTTACGATGCTAATTTTGTTTTACCGCGTTATTTTCTACTACTCGCAGAATTAGATCAATTTGATCATGCATTAAACTACGAATTAGAACAATTAACTGAAAAAGATCAACAAATTGCTCGAATCTTATCCTTATTCAACCAAAAATTAAACCTTATTACAGGGTCTTTATACGATGCAATTGTACAAAGCATGTTACCTATCCCTGAACAGGTCAATTTTTCAGAAAGTGGTTTCAGTTTTTATAGTGAACGTGAATTAAACACGGGCAGTTATATTCATGTCACGCTCAGCCATCCTGAAAACTTTTTCCATATAGCCGCAACCGCGCAAGTGGTTTACAGCCGTGAAGAAGAAAATGGACAATATCGTACTGGGGCGTATTTTATTACTCTACACCCTCAAGATCGCGTCAAACTTGCAGAAGCCGTTGCTTTAAAACAAGCATAATCTAAGAAATAAAATACCAGAAATATCATATGGATAATTTAATCTTTGCTTTTCTAAGTGGTATGCTTGGTGGAGAATTAGCAAATTATGTTGCTAAAAATGATAAAAGGGTTGAACTGCCAACCCTTTTGATTTATCTAATTTCTTTTTCTATTGTTTATACGATATCTGTCACTTTTACAGGAATTGTATATCTAATAAAAGGATTTCCTATTCCATGGAAATGGATTGGAGTTTTTAGCATATCAACTTCCTTAGCTCTATCTTTAATACTATTCACTATAAAGTTAGTTAGATTAAAATTTAAAAAACATTAACTCTAAACCCATATAAAATAAATCATTTCTGCATGTTCGCGTATATAAAATCACGTGGATAACGCCATCTTTGCATATCGTTAGGATGGTGTTTTGATTTTCTGAGCCAATGCCCGACTTGCTTTAAGATCACGATAAAAATACAGCACTAAGCCTGACAATAAAACCAAAGCGCCCACAAATACCATGACCGATAAAGCTTCTTGATTGAGTAAAGCACCAATCAACAAAGCAATCATTGGCGTCATGACGGTGGTTAAAGATAAGGTGGTCGCCTGAATATTCTGCACCAATTTAAAATAACAGAACATTGCAATCAAAGAAGCCATGATCACGGTATAAAGTAAAGCTGCGATAGATTTAAGACTCGGCAAACTAGTCGGTACATATTGCCAAATAAACGGCACAATACATAAAGCCGCAATGGTTGATACCAAAATCGAGCCAGTTGCCTGTGCTACAGGTTCAACTTGCGCATTAACTTTTTTCACCCAGAAAATAGACATGGTGTAGGTCAATACACTAAACAGCATTAAAACAATACCCAGAGGATGCACATGCTGTGTTTCGCCGCCAAAGCAGATGATGCCAAGCCCTAAAATGGACACTGTCATTCCGATCCATTGAATACGTGCCAAATGCAACTGAAACACAAAACGACCAATCAAACCTGCTATGATGGGGGTCAGACCAAACATCAGGGCGATAATGCCTGAGCTTAAATAAGCGGTGGCAATGTAGGTGAAAATTTGTGAACCGATCAGACTAAACGAACCTGCCAAATAACTATGCCACGCTTGTAGATGATGTGGAAATTTCACTTTTAACAGCAGCAATAAAATAATAGCTAAGGGCAAAGCAATGAAAAAACGTAGCACCAAAGCCCAAAGCATGTGTAAATCTGACACACTCCAGACAATTGCCAAAGGCGTTGTTGCCCAAATGAAAACCAATAAGGCATAGGTCATCATAATATTGGTTTTAGAAGGCATGCGTGACTCGTATTAAGCAGTTTTACGTTTTTGCTTTTGGATGGTTTGATCTAGACTACTTGAAAACTCACGTTTATCACGTTCTGAAATAGGTGCTGGCCCACCTGTTTGTACGCCTGCACCACGCAAAGTATCCATAAAATCACGCAAATGCAGACGCGCTTTCACATTGGCAACAGTATAAATTTCACCACGTGGATGAATCGCTATTCCGCCCTTTTCAATCACTTGTGCCGCTAGTGGAATATCCTGCGTGATCACAATGTCGTGTTCCTTCATGCGATCTACAATTTCCTGATCGGCGGCATCGGCACCATGCATCACTTGAATAGAGTTAATCCGTACCGAAGGCGTAATCCCGACCGATTGATTGGCAACAAAAGTGACTTCAAGTTGGTAACGATCTGAAGCACGTAAAATGACTTCTCTTAGAATTTTAGGTAATGCATCTGCATCAACCCAAAGTTTAAATGGCAGCACTGTGCAACCCTGATAATAATATGCGACTAGTGTATCAAACTCATTACATTGCAGTATGTTTAAAATGCTCAGAATTGCATGCTAAAGTGTAGATGGATGTGATTTTGTTTCTGCTGCATCGCTGTCCACAATCTGTACAAATGCAGTGGCATTACATGAAATTTCAGCCAAAGACTTGAAAAATCGAAATAACCCTCGATCTAAGAGTAAAGAAAAGAACCCAACATCTCAAAGTGCTTATGAACAATCAAAATAGACCAGAAATCATCCGCATTGAAGATCAGAACTTCGGCAGCCATGTTGAACATTGGAATTTACTCACGGATGAACCCTGCACCGAAGTTCCAAAATGGTTAGGACTGGCTCTAGATGCACCAATTATGCCAATGGGTTTATGCCGCCAAGAAGCAGAAATGGATCAAAGCACATGGCTGATTCAAGGCCCAAGCAAAGAGGCAATTCAATTGACACAAGTGATTGCGGTTGAAAATAACAAACCACAAGCTGTAAAAACGGCTTTCCCTTGCTTTGAAAGTCCTTACAAAGTTGAAGCTAAAATTGAACGTATCATTAGCTGCAAATCTAACACTCAAGCGGTGCTTCGACTCAATTTAGGCAACAACAGTATTGTCTATGCTTTTGACAGTTTATACAGCGTCAACCATCAACAATACCAAAAAGATCAAACCTACTGGGTGCATTTAAACGCATGGGCGTATGAACTTGAAGCTGTTGCTGAAGGCGAACAATTGGTGGTCGATGATCCTGCGTCAATTAAACACCATCGTGCGCTGAATGATATTTTAGCAGCCAATGATGGTGTTGCACCTGCCAATCTGCAAGAACAAATTGACGCATGGCAACCTAAGTCCGAAGATGACAAAGCACCTGTAACGGTGGATTTTTCTAAAATGGTCGCATATTTATATGGCGAAAATATCGGTCAGGAAGATGAAGCTTGGTTTCAGGGCAATGTTGTTGGTAAAACCAGTTTTGAATTCATGAATCAAGCCTATACTGTTTATGATGTCACTCTAATTCATGATGAAAATCAGCCTGCGATTTTAATTCGTCTTGCAACTAAAAATCCTGCGCACCAAAACTTTGAAATTGGACAATACATTCGTGGCAATATTTGGATTCAAGCCAATATTCACAATATAAAACAGTAGTTTATTAAAAATAAACCTCAAAGTAGCTGTCTAAATAATAAATTCATATTCATCATCCCCCCATCCTCGCCTTCTCCTCAGGGAGAAGGAACTTTCAATACTTATTTCACTGATGGCTTATAATCAATTTCTGATTGTTAAAAGCGTGCTATTGATAGTATGAATATATTGATGCTTATTTAAGCATTTTAAATTCAAAAAAACGCAGTTATCCACAGCTTTAAATTTATTATAAATTCAAAATCAGCCATATTTTAAATCGAATATGTGGATAAGTTATTTTAAAACCCAAACATCTGCACCAAGCACCGTAGATAATCTGAAAGCCTTGAGTGGTGCGGATTTTAAAAATCAACACAGAATTAATTCATTATTGGCAGATATTATATTTAAAATAAAATTAGTACTTTATTTAATCAATTTTTTATGCTAAAAATATAGCCGTATTTAAATATTTAACGATAAATAGATCATCGGAAAATAATATCTATGAAAATCGTGCAAGAAGAAAACTTACAGCATGTAGAACATCAACTTGAGCAACGCTATCAGCTCGACCCAATGTCTTGCCTATTTTTTGCATTAGGCATGCTGCTCTCCGCCTACGGCTTACACTATTTTGTGTTCTGAGTTTCACTCATCAACAAGCCTCTATGACTTTTCACCTATTTCTATAAAAAAAAACCCAGCTAATTCAGCTGGGTTTTTGCTTTTTACTACTATCAATTAACCGTGACGTTTTGCAAAGTCATCCATAAAGTTAACCAAAGCTTGTACGCCATCTAATGGCACTGCATTATAAATACTTGCGCGCATACCACCTACAGAACGGTGACCTGCCAAGTTCAACAAACGGTTTTCTTCAGCTTCTTGCAAGAATTGTTTTTCCAGTGCGGCATCAGCCAAAGTAAACGGAACGTTCATAATTGAACGGTTTGCGCTATAAATTGGATTCGCGTAGAAATCGCTTGAATCGATATAACCGTATAATAATTTCGCTTTTTCTAGGTTAACTTGATGAATCGCATCTACACCACCGTTTTGCAATAACCACTCAAACACTAAACCAGACAAATACCATGCATAAGTTGCAGGTGTATTCACCATGGAATCATTTTTTGCCTGTGCTGAATATTTCAAAATGCTTGGAATTTCAGGCTTGGCTTGATCAAGCAAATCTTCACGTACAATCACAATGGTTAAGCCTGCTGGGCCAATATTTTTTTGCGCACCTGCATAAATCAGACCAAATTTAGATACATCTAAAGGTGCAGATAAAATGCTTGATGAGAAATCACATACCAACGGTTTGTCTGTTTCTGGAATATTGGCAAACTGCAAACCACCAATTGTTTCGTTATCTGCATAATGCACATAGGCAGCATCGGCAGATAAGTTCCATTGGCTTTGTTCGCTAATGGCATGCTTACCTTCAATCTGAATACCCGCTTCAACGACATGAATATCGCCATAGCGCTGCGCTTCTTTTAAGGCTTTTTCAGACCAAATACCCGTGTGGATATAATCTGCCTTGTTGTTTTTACCCAACAAATTCAATGGAATCGCAGAGAATTGTAGCGATGCACCACCCTGCAAGAACAATACTTTGTAGTTCTCAGGAATATTCATGAGTTTGCGCAGGTCTGCTTCCGCTTTTTCAGCCATGGCAACATAGTCGGCACTACGGTGGCTCATTTCCATGATCGAAAGACCTTTGCCATGCCAGTCAAGCATTTCAGCTTGAGCTTTTTCAAGTACGGCAGTCGGTAATGCTGCAGGACCAGCACAGAAGTTGTACGCGCGCATGATTTTTCCTTTCAGAGTGAAACACAATAAAATGATGGCATTTAACCATATCTGGCAGGGTCTTGCACAAAATTATTTCAATCTATGAGCCAAGATAGAGTCAAAAAATCAATGTAGATTCGAGGGATAAATTTACTAAATCAAAAAAAGAGGTTGAAATGTGTGCGACAATATCTGTCGCAAATTGATCAAAAAAACCACCCACTACTCCTAATTAAATGATATTTTAAATAAATATTAAAGGAGAAATAAACAATGACAACATTCCTCAATCACTTTAAGGTAGATAAAAATTTACTTGAAGTTGACTTCTTTGACCCTAATCTGGAAACAGATACTCGCTTATACATTGATAGTTATTATTTAACTCGTTGTGAGAACATACATTCCAAGTCTGCTCTGACTACTCAGCAAAATTTTATGAAATGTTTAATGGAAGCTCTTAAAGAAAAAGATGAAATTAAAGCAAGAAAATTATGCTCCCATTTTCCTGAGCCCAAATATACTGGCATTGGTGCAACTAAAGAAGGAGTAAATGGCAAAAGATCACACGATATTAAAGTTGAATATATACTCACATGCTTAAAGTCTTCTCAGGCAGCTCAGACAGGCTTATTAGAAGATCTTGAAGAATTAATATTAGTTGCAGATGGTTTGACATACTCCCACCACTTTCGTTTTCACTCAAGTGGGGGATTCTAAAAGCAAAGCTCTTAGGCGACTTCCTCACGGATTTCGCTTGCTTTCTGCTTCTTAGGGCGACCTTTACCGCATCCACCCT
>NZ_VPBV01000015.1:0-77102 GCF_013418545.1 Acinetobacter sp. YH12136 | reverse complement strand
ATCAACAATACAAAAAATTTCTGTAAAATCGTACATGGTAGTTAGAGCCTTTGGGTTGTGTCGTAACTTTCTAAATGGCTCTAACTACCTTTTTTTCAAGGGCTTTTCTTATCCGTAATTCGGGTTAATATACTGATCGACCATTTAGTTAGCAAAAAGCCGCAGTTCAAACTGCGGCTTTTTGTTAGGGATTTATTTAAGCCAAGAATTTTTTAATCATTGCTACAAGGCGTTCAATCAATTGATCTGCCTGGGCTTGAGTAATATTTAATGTTGGCAATAAACGCACCACAGAACCTGCAGTTACGTTAATAATCATTTTGTATTCATCGCGGGCAATATCGACCAACTCTGCACATGGTTTTGGTAATTCAATACCAATCATCAAGCCAAAACCACGCACGCTTACATTTTGGTCTGCGAGTTGTTGACGCAATTGTTCCACAATGTAGCCACCCATTTTTGCTGCATTTTCTACCAAGTTTTCTTTCTGGATGGTGTCAATAACAGTGTAAACCACGCGTGAACCTAACGCAGTACCACTGTAGGTTGAGCCATGATTACCAGCAGTAAGAACGCCCACACCACGACCTTGAGTCATGACTGCACCAATTGGGAAGCCATTGCCCAAACCTTTCGCTGTAGTCAATACATCAGGCACAATATTGGTGTGCTGATAAGCAAAGAATTTACCTGTACGACCATTTCCTGTTTGTACTTCATCCAGCATCATCAGCCAGTTGTGTTGATTACAAATACGGCGGATGTCTTCTAGGTAGCTAAAGCCTTGTGGTGCAGTATTCACACCGCCTTCACCCTGAATCGGCTCGACTAAAATAGCCACAATATCAGGATGCTGAATCGCAGCTTCTTCAATGGCTTCGACATCACCAAAAGGCACACGAATAAAGCCTTCAACCAAAGGTGCAAAACCTTCCTGAACTTTTTTATTGCCAGTTGCAGACAGGGTAGCCAAAGTACGACCGTGGAAAGAGTGATCTGCAACAATAATTTTAGGATTGGCTACGCCTTGCATGTGACCGAATTTACGTGCAATTTTAATTGCACCTTCGTTAGACTCTGCGCCACTGTTTGAAAAAAACACTTCTTCCATGCCAGCAACTTGCGCCAATTTTTGTGCAGCAGCAGTCTGCCAAGGCACTTCAAACAAGTTACTGGTGTGAATTAAGGTAGCCGCCTGATCTGCAATGGCTTCGGTAATTGCAGGGTGTGCGTGACCTAAACCACATACGGCAATGCCTGTAAGTGCATCTAAATATTCTGTGCCATCTTCAGTATAAAGATAAGAACCTCGACCGCGGACAAAGCTGATCGGCTGACGGCCAAATACAGGCATCAAATGTGATGGTTGATCAGTTTGCACAGGAGCAAGGGTAATGTTATTCATGACTAACTCTTATCTGTTAGGTTGGAGGGAAAAACTTATATAAGCAAAATCTACTGCAGATGAAAAGCCTAATTGTAAATAAAATTGGATTTATTGCTTTAGACGTACTGTTTTGCTCGGTTTTGGGTATAATGCCACACAGATGAGTTGAGGATTTACCAATGACTGAACAAGTACGCGATACCGAAGCGTTAATTCGTGAACAAATTGCTAAACATGCTGTTCTTCTTTACATGAAAGGCACACCACAATTTCCACAATGCGGTTTTTCTGCGCGCGCAGTAGAAGCACTCAGTCAAATTGGTCGTCCTTTTGCTTATGTGAATATTTTAGAGAATCAGGATATTCGTACCACTTTGCCAAAAATTGCCAACTGGCCAACTTTCCCACAATTGTGGATTAACGGTGAGTTGATTGGTGGTAGCGATATTATGTTGGATATGTTCCAGAAAGGTGAGTTAAAGCCTTTAGTTGAGCAATACAGCCCAGCACCTGAAGCTTAAAGTATTGGACTTGGGTCACACTAGACCAAAGTCATCCATACAAAAAAGTTGATATAAAAAAAGCGCCTTGGCGCTTTTTTTATATCTGGAATTCACTTGAATAGCTGATTTGAATCACTGCACTTAGTTTACCGCAGTACTTTCAGTTGCAAGTTCAGCAGTTTCAGCCGACTCAGCAGTGACTTCATCAGAAGTTGCCGCATCAGATGGTTCAGCCGATTTCTGTTTTTTCTTGGCTTTTTGCGCTTTGTCCTTTTTCTCTGGGTCTTTTTTGTCCTTTTCTTTCTTGGACTTTTTCTTTTTCTTTGGCTCTTCTTCAATTTCAGCACCATCTTCAATGGCTTGCCAATACTCAAGTTGTTCCATCACTGCAGCGTAAATTGAACCTTTACTGTAACGTCCTTTTTTAGTGAGTTTACCCACAGGACGCGCCATTAAAATTTCTAAGGCTTGGTCAATGGTATCAATGGCGTGAATGTGGAACTGACCTTGTTCTACCGCTTCAATCACATCTTTACGCAACATAAGGTGCTGCATATTTTGACGTGGAATAATCACGCCTTGCTTGCCAGTTAAACCTTGCAGTTTGCAGGCATCAAAGAAACCTTCAATTTTTGCATTCACGCCACCAATTGGCTGTACTTGACCGAGTTGGTTCATGGAGCCTGTAATGGCCCAAGATTGGTCAATAGGTAGTTGGCTGATTGCAGAAATCAAAGCAGAAAGCTCTGCCACTGTTGCACTGTCACCATCAACCTGACCATAACTTTGCTCAAAGGCAAGGGCAGCAGAAAAATGTAAAATTTGCTCACGGCCAAAATGTGCTTTGAGGAAACTGGCCATCAACAACACGCCTTTGGCATGTAAAGAACCGCCAAGTTCAACACTGCGTTCAATATCTAAAATATCGCCGCCGCCTTGATAGACTGAGGCGGTTAAGCGCGAAGGTAAGCCAAACTCTACATCGGCATAGTGAATGACCGACAGGGCATTAATTTGCCCTAAACGATGTCCGCGAGTTTCTATTAACTGCGTACCGCGTGATAAATCTTGCCAGTACAGTTCTCTTAAATAACCTAAGCGATATTTGCGATGATCCAGTGCGGTATTGATATGCTGTTCGGAAACCGTTTTATCGCCCGCCTGTGCCGCATGGTGATGCGATTCACGAATTAAATCCCCCAAGGTGAGGGCATGTAAGGAGAGTGAGCTTTGATCTTCAGCTTGACGGCTTGAGTCAGTAAGTAAAGCTGCCAAAGCAGAACGGTCAAATGGTAATAATTTGTCAGATTGCACATAGTCGGCAATCAGCTGCATATATGCCTGCTCGTTTTCGTCATTACGTTGTAATGTATCGGTAAAGTCGGCACGGATTTTAAACACGCTGCCAAGTTCGGGTTCTAGCTCTAAAATTTCATAATAAATTTCAGGCTCTGCCAGTAAAATCACTTTAATATTTAGTGGAATGGCTTGTGGTTCAATTGAAATGCTGCCTGTTAAAGTTAGCATGTGTTCCAAAGATGAAAGTTTCAATTGCCCCGATTTTAAAGCGCGTTTCAGTCCTTGCCATGCATAAGGCTGTTCCAGTAACTGCTCTGCTTCGAGCATCAAAAAGCCGCCATTGGCTTTATGTAAGCTACCTGCACGAATTAAGGTGAAGTCAGTGGTAATGGTGCCGTTTTGCGTGAGTTGTTCTACATGCCCCAATAAATTGTAATGGGTTGGAAAATCTTCAAAAATAACAGGTACACCGCTGTTGGGTTTGTGCGTCACAATAATATTGGCTTGGTAGCGCGCAGGAATACGGCTAAAGGTGCCAGGACGGAAATCATCTTCTTCCTGTTCTAAAACAAACTCGACATTATTAATAATATCTTCGGCATAGTATTGTAAATATTCAGTCAAACCTTCGACACTAGGATATTTATTTTGAATAATATCAATGCGTGGCATTACCACTTGTTTGGCAATATCACGGTTCAGGTCTTGTACTTTGTCACGTGCGTCATCTTCTAAATCGCCTAAATGCAAACCCAAACGCTCCAGTTTTTTATTCATATAACGAATATTGGACGCAATTTCTGCACGGGTTTTGCTGTCCAAGGCGTTAATATCTTCCTTAGACATTTCCTGCATTTTGTCATTTTTCAGATGCACGGGTACAAAGCAATGTTCATCTTCCTGCGCAATCAGTTTTAAATCGAGTTCTTCACCTTCACTGGTCAGCTCAATTAAGGCTTGTTGCTGTTCATCACCCGCTTGCTGACGAATCATTTCAATGCGGTTGTGATAGGTTTCTGCGGTAAAGCGACGTTCGAGTTGCTTTAAAATAGTTTGCCAAGTTTGATGTAACAAACTTTGAAATTTAGGCGCTTGACCTGCAGGCAGTTGCAAGGCAATCGGTTGGCGCGGGTGTTTGAAATTATTGACATAAACCCAGTCATTCGGTGTGGGCATGCTCTTGGCATGTTGCTGCAGCAAACGCTTGACCATGGTACGTTTGCCCAATCCCGCCGTACCCACTGCAAAAATATTGTAGCCAGAATATGGCAGGGAAATACCTGCTTCCACCGAAGCGCGTGCCCGATCTTGTCCTAAAAAATTATTCAGCGGTTTAATGCGTCGGGTCGAAGCGGGAATGTTATCGTAATTTGGAATATGGGTTAGTTGTGTTGCTTTGAGTCGTGTATTTTCTAAAGTCGTTTGTATTTCGCTTTGTTCAAAGGCAGAGCTGAGAAGCGGTTGTTGTTCATCTTGCGCTGCTGTTGTTGTGTTGGTTGTCATTGATGGGGTGATTTGATCAAGTCTTTGGGTCACTGTAGAAATCCAAAACGAAATATTGCAGTTAGAAGTTTAAAGGTATACAGGTTTAAGCGGAAAATTCAAGCTAAGCCGTAATTTTTACTACAAAATGACAAAGCTGTTGTGGATAATTTCATAAATACTGTTGAAACAGAAGCTATTCCGCGATTGAATAACAACAATTTGACTTGATAGAAAATAATAATCGAATGACCACACAACAGACTGGGCAAACTTCAGCACAAAATACAGGGTGGAAAGCTGCATTTACGGCATTTTTAGACCGTCGTGCGCTGATTATGCTGTTTTTGGGCTTCTCTGCAGGTATTCCAATTTTACTGATTTTTTCCAGTCTATCTTTGTGGTTGGGCGAAGCAGGCATTGACAAAAGTGCGGTCACTTTCTTTAGTTGGGCTGCCTTGGGTTATTCCTTTAAATTTGTCTGGGCACCATTAATTGATGAATTACCCGTACCCTATTTAACCAAAAAACTGGGGCGACGTCGGGCATGGCTGCTCATCGCCCAATGTTTAATTGTTTGTGCAATTGCGGTGATGGCATTTTCTGACCCAGCTTTGGGACAGGCGCATTTATATCAAATGGCATTGGGTGCAGTATTACTGGGCTTTTCTGCAGCCACGCAAGATATTGTGATTGATGCTTACCGTATCGAACTGGCTGAAACTCAAATGCAAACCGTGTTGGCATCGACCTATAACGCGGGCTATCGCATTGGGATGATTGTCGCAGGGGCAGGTGCTTTATTTTTGGCAGCCTCGTTAGGTACAGCCAAAGGCAACTATATTTATAGTGCATGGAAAATTACCTATTTGGCGATGGCTGCGGTGATGCTGATTGGCATTATCACGACTTTGGTGATTCGTGAGCCGCAAGTGAATCGGGTCAGCAAGCATTATCAACGACGCGACTATTTTCGTCTGGTTACGGTGTTTTTTGTTGCGGTATTCAGTTTTGTATTGTGCTACGTCTTTTCGGGTAATTTTACCGAAGCCTTAAAACAACAATTCCAACTCAAAGATGCATTTTTATTATTTTCTATAGAAGCTTTACGTTTTATTGCATCGGGTGCGGCTGCTGTAGGCATGGGCACAATTTTGGTCAAATTGGGCGCAGTCAATAAACAGATGGCATTTGAAACATGGGTGCATCCTGTTGCAGATTTCTTTAAACGCTACGGCATGAAACTGGCACTGGTGTTATTACTCTTGATTGGTTTTTATCGAGTTTCAGACATTATTGCAGGTGTAATTTCCAATGTGTTCTATCAGGATTTGAACTTTAGCAAAGAACAAATTGCCGAAGCGGTTAAGGTTTATGGGGTCATTTTCAGTTTAGTGGGTGGCTTCTTGGGCGGTTTACTGGCACAGCGTATGAACATTATGAAATTAATGTTTGTTGGCGCGGTGTTGGCATCATCCACCAATCTTATTTTTATTGGTCTGGTGAAGTCAGGACAGCAACTGAGCGATGTGCAAGTTTCTGTGGGGCAGCAACAATATCAAACCCAGGCCGATGAAGTTGGATATTGGAAAGTGGCTGTGCCTAGTCAGGTTTTAGCAACACAGGATGAAATTCAGGTACGTGCGCAATACCAAACGGGCGATACGCCGTCACGTTTAGTGTCGATGCCGTATTTGCACCAAACTGAGATTGAAACTGCACAACTCCAGTTTTTACCACTGACTTCGGATAATCGTATTAGCGAAAATGAAGCCAGCAACAGTATTGTCGTACGTGGGCAATATGCAGGGCCTGCCTTAACCGAACAGCAAAAAATTGTACTGCAGCTAGATGGTCAAAATTTTGATGCAAAACTAGATGCACAAGGAATTTTTACGGCAGCGATTGCAGGGCAGCTTTTGGCAGACTCACCAAGTAAACAACTGCAAGCTGTATTATTAAATGGACAGCAAACTGTACAACAACACAGCCAAACCTATCAGGTCGATTTAAACACACATGAAGGCAATGCTTTGGATGTAGATATACAACCTTTGCCGATCGTTCAATCATCTTCAAACAATATGGTTGAAATTCAGGGCAAGGTGATTAAGCCATATAGCACAGCATGGTTATATTTTGCGATTATTGTCGATAACTTGGCTTCAGGTTTAGCGGGCGCGGCTTTTATCGCATTTTTATCCAGTTTAACCAGTGTGTCATTTACTGCTGTGCAATATGCAATTTTTAGCTCACTTATGACCTTGACTCCTAAGATTTTAGGTGGTTATTCAGGTACTATAGTGACCAATATTGGTTATCCAAACTTTTTCCTCATGACCACATTAATTGGAATCCCTATTTTAATTTTAGTGGTGTGGGTGGCGAAATTGTTACGTGACCATCAACACATACAAGCAAAACCGATTGAACAAAAGGATGAATGACATGCGCATGCTGCATACCATGTTACGTGTAGGTAATTTAGAGCAATCATTAAAATTTTATACAGAAGTTTTAGGCATGACTTTGCTGCGTAAGCGTGATTATGAAGAAGGTCGTTTTACCCTTGCTTTTGTAGGCTATGGCGATGAAGAAAATCACACCGTTTTGGAGTTGACGCATAACTGGGATACAGACAGTTATGACTTGGGCAATGGCTATGGTCATATCGCAATTGCGGTAGACGATGCCTACAAAGCATGTGAAGAAATTAAGGCGCGTGGCGGCAATGTGGTACGTGAAGCAGGGCCAATGAAAGGTGGTGTAACTGTCATTGCTTTTGTTGAAGACCCAGATGGTTATAAAGTTGAACTGATTCAGCAAGATCAGAACGCACGTAATAACTAAGTTTTCATCCGCAAAGCAGTAAAAACCAAACCTTTGTGGTGCAATAAGCTGAATGTTGTTCAGTATTCAGTTTGAAAATATTGAACATCGCCCAGTAATATATCTTTATCAAAAGGTAAAAATTGCTGGGCTTTTTTGCAACAGTAAAAGAATATACAGGATGTGTTTATGTTGAAGTTATTGGCATTGGATCGCTTTACCATTCTTTTGTTTGTGATGGTCATCCTCGCCAGTGTCGTGCCTGTGTCAGGGCAAGCAGCAGAAGTTTTTAGTGTGATTACGACAGTTGCCATTGCAATCTTATTCTTTTTGCATGGGGCGAAATTATCACGTGAAGCTGTCATTCAGGGCATGATGCATTGGAAATTGCATGCGTTGGTATTTACTTTTACCTTTGCGTTATTCCCAATTTTAGGTTTGCTGGCAAAGCCAATTCTAGTGCCAATGCTCGGGCAGGAGCTGTATTGGGGCTTTTTGTTCATGTGCTTTTTGCCTTCAACCGTGCAATCTTCAATTGCCTTTACGTCAGTGGCAAAAGGCAATGTTGCCAGCGCAGTCTGCAGTGCGTCATTCTCTAATTTAATTGGGATGTTTATTACCCCAGTTTTAGTAGGCATCTTTATTTTAGGGCAGTCTGAACACGGTTTTGACCCGACCCATTCAATTATTCAAATTACTTTATTGCTGTTGGTACCATTTATATTGGGGCAGTTGCTGCGTCCTTATGTTTATCCTTATATGTTGAAATTACCAAAGTTGGTCAAGGTGTTTGATCAGGGTTCAATTTTGATGGTGGTTTATGGGGCATTTAGTGGGGCAGTCGTGGCGGGTTTATGGCATCAGGTGAGTGGTATGACCTTGCTGCTGTTAATTGTGTCGTGTTCAGTTTTATTGACTATTGTGATGTGGCTGGCATGGGTTGTACCTCAGTGGATGGGTTTTGCACGTGAAGATCAAATCGCAGCATTTTTTTGTAGTTCCAAAAAAACTTTGGCCAGCGGTGTGCCGATGGCGCAAATTTTATTTATTGGGCAGCCATTGGGTATGATAGTTTTACCGATCATGATTTTCCATCAAATTCAGTTGATGGTGTGCGGTGTGATAGCCAATTATCTCGAAAAGCAGCCCGATTCGACTGAACCTCAGGAATTAAATTCCTAAGAATAATTAGCTTTAAAATATTTTATTCCGTATAATATTGCCCAACTTGTTGTGCTTAGCTCTGACGGTATCCGTCTCGGTGGGCCAAAAGAATGGTCTGTTGTGGTGTTGGTCTGCTTTTAAAGCATGTCCTCATTTTTTTAATGAGAGTGACCAATTGCGATGACAGCTTAAGCCTTCTTAAATCTTAGGAGTAATCGACGATGCGCGCCGATATTCACCCAAAATATGAAAAATTAGTTGCAACTTGTTCTTGCGGTAACGTAATCGAAACTCGTTCAGCAGTTGGTAAAGAAACTCTTTATCTTGACGTATGTTCTGCATGCCACCCGTTCTACACTGGTAAGCAAAAGAACGTTGACACTGGCGGTCGTATCGACAAGTTCAAACAACGTTTTGCTGGTATGTCACGTTCTATCAAACGTTAATATCCAGTACGAAAAAAACGGGCAATTGCCCGTTTTTTTGTGCCTTAAATTTTAGGGTCTACAAATAGACCCTAATGCACAAGACCTTATTGGTCTTGCACATCAATTAAATGATCGAGTTTTTTCTGGAAATAATCACCCTGAATAAAGCGCGCATCGACATTCCACGCATTCGCAAACAGGTTCATATCATTTAAGTCACGCAATAACACTTCTACAGGTTTAATTTCACTATAAATGCTCAATTGTTCCTG
Source organism: Acinetobacter sp. YH12136 (assembly GCF_013418545.1). Lineage (NCBI taxonomy): Bacteria > Pseudomonadati > Pseudomonadota > Gammaproteobacteria > Moraxellales > Moraxellaceae > Acinetobacter > Acinetobacter sp. YH12136. Next base: position 67,735 of record NZ_VPBV01000015.1, on the reverse strand, counting down.
TAATTCTTGCGTCGAGTCATCAGCAGCCAGTTTTTCAGTCAGTGCACTGTGCAAGGTCAAGTAGTGAATATCGACTTGTTTCAAGATAGATTCACTATAAATCGAATGACCAAAATCACGCAGAGAAATTTCAGCGGCGTGCTGACGTAATAAACTGATTTGTTTCTGCGCATCACCTAAGTTTTGGCTGATGTCTTCTTCAGAGAATTGCAAAATTAATGGATGGCTTAGGCGGCTACCAATAATCGTTATCAGTTTAGACACAAACTCAGGGAAGCTGCGGTCTTGTAATAAAACAAATTTGTTTAAATTGATAATCAGCTTCGCTTCAGGATATTGGGTGATGAAGTTGTGCAATTGTTTACAAGCTTCGACCAAAATCCAACGATCCAGTTTAATGGATAATTCTGGGTCTTCAGCCAAATCTATTAAGCCTGTCAGTGATTTCCATTCACTATTGAAAATAAAGCCACTAGTTACTTCATAGGTATATAAATTGGTGTCTTGCTTATCATAAAGTTGTTGATACTTCAGATGAATTTCACCACGATCAAGACTTTGACGTATCGCTGCAATAATCGCAGATTCACTATACGATTGTGGTACAGCTGCAGCAGATTCAATTACATTTAAGTTAGATTCACCAAAGGACAAGTCTAAGGTTAAACCTGAGTTATGTTGTTCTTGCTGTTGTGGTAATGCGTTGGCAAAACCTTGGCTAATCAGTTGCTCAAAACTGCTTTCATTTTGAATGTCTGGAGTGAATGGCACATAACCAATACGCAAATTAAGTGGGTAAGTATGTTGATCTACCGTAAGTAATTGCGGTTTCGTGAGTGAATTTAAGCCAATCAGTTTCGATTCTAAAATTGCAGGCGATTCTGCTTGGAACAAACCAACCACTAAACCATTACTCACATTAAATAATGGTACATTGGTCTGTTCTTTTAAAAAATTTTGAATGTTGGTAAAGTAATTTTTTGTGGTTTGCCAGTCGGCTTGGAAAATTGATTCAGGACAGTTCGCCAAAGAAAACACCACCAAAGCATTGGCACTAGAAGGCTGTTTGGCTAAAGTGCGATTTACCAATTGGTATGTGCTTGGTTTTGCCGCTGCTTTGTCTGCTGTCGTTTGAGCAGGGACAGTATTTTGCGCCGTATTTTCAATATCTATGGTGATTTGTATGGCGTCGTCAGCTGCTCCAACAAATTCAATTTTGAGCGGGTTTTGTTTTGCCAGAAGCGGGTTTTGGCTATGAATATCAAAACGGCCGTGTTCAAATTGTCCTTGACTGACTTTCTTAAAGCGGAATTTAAAATCTGTAATATCTTGCGGTTGCAATAAATCCAATAATGGCAAGCCAATAAGGTCATCTTCACTTTTTAAACCAAATAGCTGTAAATATTCAGCATTGGCTTGTGCATGAATTCCTTCCTGAATAATGGCTACTGCTTTGCTACTGTCTTCGACCAACGCCTGAGCTTGTGATTGTGCATTTTCCAGTTCAGTCATAAGTTGTTCTTGTGACTGCTGTAAGCGACTAAAAGACAGTGCGCGAATTAAGCCAAAATAGAAGCGTTCGGGGTAATCTAAATTGATAATGTCATAGATGCCTTTGCGCACATAACTGGTGTATTGCGTGGCATCGTAATCGTCTGGTTTGAGCAAAAGTAGCGGTAAATTTGGTTGCTGTGATGCACGAATTAAAGTGAGTGCCTGATCGACTTTTAGGTCATAAGCACGACCAAAGATCACCAAATCCCAAGTTAAATGTAATTGTTTTTCAAAGTTTTTAATGTCATCTAATAGATAAGCCTGAACACGGTGCTCATTTGCAGTGAGTTGTTCACAAATTTGATTAAAACGTATTTGGTTGTCATCGATTATGAGTAAACGTGTTTCGGTACGTTTGAGCTTTTTAGACAATAATGGATTTCTCACTTTAATGCTTCCCATAAATCGTGATTTTTAACTTCATTCACTTGTTTCTGAATAAAACCATCAAGTAAAGGCTGTTGTTGGTCATTCAACAACTCAAAATCAAAGCGCATAAAGCTTTGGGTAATCAATAACGGCTTAATTAAGAAAACTTTTAGTTCTTCTTCACCTAAACGTAGCTGTACGGTTTGTTTGTCACGTAATAATTGCAGACTTGGCAAAATCAATGAGGTATTGACTTCATTGACCTGCGTACTTTGTACCAATAATGCTGGATGATAATGTCCTGTATGCCGATCTGTTTTAACAAAAACAGCACAAGGGTAAATATCTTGGGTTAAAATTTCCAAGCCAAGTTCTAAGCTTTTTTCAGCAGATTGTTTAATCCAGCGAATGACACCACCACGCCACGGACTTTGGCTATTTTCCTGAACCAGAATAAATTCACCTGTTTTAAGGTTTTTCGGTGTTTCACCCGTCCATTTAATACGATAGCCATTGACACTAATATCTAAAACATCGGCATTGTAAATTTGTTTGGCTTCACGGTCTAAGGTTTTAACAGCGCTAATATCTACCGTAGAGTTGGTATGCATGGCATTGATAAACTGGCTTTCATTCTGGAATTGGTAGTTATCGCCCAAAGCCAGCGTTTCATTGAAGTTTTTACCATTAGACAGATAAAAATGTGCCACAGTCAAACCAAAGCAAATTTTAATCCGTGCCGAATATTCATAACGCTCATGCACACGTTCTGCTGTATTGGTCAAAATATTGTGCAAGTGGAAATGCAAAGCAGGGGTTAAGAATAGCTTTTCATTGCGTGATAAATGTTCACCTTTACGACCTTGAGCTTCATTTAAATGATCGAGTAGGGGTTGAGTTGCAATAAAAATATTGGCATGAAAACCTTGGCTTTGGTGCGTATTGTAAATAGGTGGATGATCTTTGCTTGCATCGACCACATAACGTGAAAGCGTCGTTTCTTTGGGTAAAACTTGAATCAGTTTTGCCCAATCAAAGCTACAGAGATATAAGCCTTGAATTTCTGCAGGTCGAATTTGATGGGTATTGAAAATTTCCAATAAAATCAGCTGTGCATAGGCTTGAGCAATATTAATCAGTTGATGTTGTGTGCCTTGTAACTGATTAATATTATTTAAATAATAATGTTGTTGAATGGCTGTATCTAAAAGTTGGTGTGCAATTAACCACTGATTTGGCAAGGCGTGGCTATAAAGCATGTGTTGTTGATAGCGCAGTAGAGCTAATTGTTGTAAAGCATAATAGCTAGATAGAACTCGTGCAGTTTGTAAGTTCTTTTTTAAATTAAAGGCAAATAAAGAAAATTTTTGTTGGGTGAGTTGTTGGTGGCTACGTCGGGAAATATTAATATAGACTTTGGCGAAATGACTGCGTAATAACAGCGCGAGTTCAATAATATGATCGTTGCGGTCATTACTAATCAAAGCCTGGTTGAAAAAATGCTTTTCCAGACTGGTAAGCACATTTTCAAGTGTCGGATGAATAGCTTGAATTAAGTCAAAACGTAATGTTTCCTGACATTTCAGTTCTGAAATTTCTAAAAGTGCATTAAATAGAGCTTGGGAAGAATCACCCAATTGTAAAATGGATAAATCCGCTGCCCATGCCTGAATGCTTTTAACCGTATTTTGACAAAAACTCAATTGCTCCAGCTTTAGTTCGCTGGGAACTAGAAAAAGATCTGAAGTATTCATATTCATGATTGTTATTTAACTCAATAAGTTGAAACCCCAAAAAGCGGTGTCTTGTTTTTTTCGCCCGCAATTTCCCTAACGAGTTTAGGAACTAAATAGCCGGGTAAGTTCGCTAAAAGCTCTTTATAGATGTGATCAATGTCTTGCGGCATTAAATCAAAATGATGCGCTCCTTTTACTTTATCTAACACGTGTAAATAGTAAGGCATCACCCCCGCATCAAAAAGACGATAGCTTAAATCGACCAAGACCTGAGCAGAATTATTGACCCCATTTAATAAGACTGCTTGATTCAGAACGGTGATGTTTTGTTCGACTAACTTGGCAAGTTGCGAACAGGTAAAGTCATCTAATTCTGATGCGTGGTTCGAGTGTACCACTAGAATAATACGCAGCCTACTATTTTTTAGTAAGGAAATCAGCGATTCATCGACACGGTTGGGAATAACAATCGGAACTCGTGAATGAATTCTCAAAAATTTTATTTGTGGAATAGACGCCAATCGCTCAATCCAGATATTTAATTTACGATTTGACAAAGTGAGTGGGTCGCCACCACTTAAAATCACTTCATTAATATCGGGCTGGCTTTCAATGTAATTACGGATATTGTCCCAGTCTTCAGTTTTTGGCAGATTTTCCTGATAAGGAAAGTGCCTGCGGAAACAATAACGACAATGTACTGCGCAAGCACCAGTCAAGGTCAGCAAAAAGCGTGATTTATATTTGTGTAAGACTCCAGGTTGTTGATTGGCTTGTTCCTCACCCAAAGGGTCGGTCACAAATCCAGGATGATCTTCCAGTTCTAAATGATGTGGCAGAACCTGTAACAGTAAAGGATCGAGTGGATTGCCTTTTTGCATTTTGGCCACAAATGCACGCGGGATACGCAATTTAAACTGATTGGATGCCAGTAAAGCACCTGACAGCAACTGCTGTTCAGACAGCTCTAAAATATTTAACAATTCGCGTGGGTCGGTGATCAAGTCACTGAGTTGAGATTGCCAGTTTTGTTCTTGGTACAGGTAGTTGATCATGCCAGAAAAGATTTAAATATGAGGTGAAAGGAACCAAGTACACATCTATTTAGCGTAGATGAATTCTTTGTTCATTGAGCGTGAATGCCGCGAATGATTAATCGCTTTGAATCAGAATCATTACAAAACAGCTGATTTTACCGATATCTTGAGGTGATCGGTAGTGGATTTTCATTGCTTCGTTATGGCTTGCTCATTTACAATACGTCCGATGAAAAAAGATGTTGCAAGATGGCGAGCATCGCAAAGCTGCGTTGGTCATTTGCTTTGTAACATAAATAGTTAAGTTAGTCAGTTTGGAGTGTGCCAGTCATGGCCTATTATTCTACGAATGATTTCAAGTCAGGCCTTAAGGTTATGCTTGATGGTAACCCATGTTCAATCATGGAAAATGAATATGTAAAGCCAGGTAAAGGTCAAGCGTTTAACCGCGTAAAACTTCGTAACCTTCGTTCTGGTAAAGTTTTAGAAAAAACATTTAAGTCTGGTGACTCATTAGAAGCCGCTGACATTGTAGAAGTGGAAATGGAATATCTCTACAACGATGGCGAAATGTGGAACTTTATGGACCCTGTTTCTTTTGAACAAATTGCTGCTGACAAAACCGCAATGGGCGATGCTGCAAAATGGTTAAAAGATGATTCAAACGAAAAATGTACCATTATGTTGTTTAACGGTGTGCCTTTAACTGTAAACGCACCAAACTTCGTGGTATTAAAAATTGTCGAAACTGATCCGGGTGTACGTGGCGATACTTCTGGTGGTGGCGGTAAACCAGCGAAATTAGAAACAGGTGCAGTGGTACGTGTTCCTTTATTCGTACAGCAAGAAGAAAGCGTTCGTGTAGATACACGTACAGGTGAATACCTAGAACGCGCATAATGATTTATTGATAAATCATAAGTAAAAGAGGGGGATGATTCGCGTCATCCCCCTTTTTTGTTGATTTGATTATGTGGTAAAAGAATAGGTGAAAAGTATAGGAAACTGTTGGTGCTCCATTTAAGTGTACGGTAGCGCACACTATGGATGTAAGGGCAGCAGACATCAAAATAAAAGGAGCAGGATCAACCAAGGATTTAGGAAATAAAGCTACATCTCGACAATAAAAGTAACACTTAAAAAATGTAACAAGAAGAGAGATTGACATGGAAACAGTTCAACCGAAGTCTGGTCTGACTTCAAAAATTATATGGCTTTTGGTCGCTATATTGGGTGCAGTATCTTTTGGGATATTGGCAGTCAGTAGAGGCGAACACGTCAATGCAGTCTGGTTAGTTTTAGCTGCGGTCTGTGTCTATAGCATTGCATACCGCTTCTACAGTTTATTTATTGCCACCAAAGTATTTGAGTTAAATGAGCGACGCTTAACGCCCGCACATCGTTTGGCTGACGGTTTAGATTATGTGCCCACCAATAAAAGTGTGTTATTTGGTCACCACTTTGCCGCGATTGCAGGTGCAGGCCCTTTAGTTGGGCCTATTCTTGCAGCACAAATGGGTTATTTACCCGGCACGATCTGGCTTTTAGTCGGGGTGGTGTTGGCAGGTGCAGTCCAAGACTTTTTGGTTTTGTTTATTTCTACACGTCGTGATGGGCGTTCTTTGGGAGAAATGGCAAAACAAGAGTTGGGTTCATTTGCTGGTGTGATTGTCATGCTGGGTGCGCTGGGCGTGATGGTGATTATTCTTGCCGTACTCGCTTTGGTTGTCGTGAAAGCTTTAACCAATAGTCCGTGGGGCGTATTTAGTATTGCAGCCACCATCCCAATTGCGATTTTCATGGGCATTTATATGCGTTTTATTCGCCCGGGGAAAATTGCTGAGGTTTCCATTATTGGTTTTGTCCTGATGATGATGGGTATTATTTATGGTGAAAATGTTGCACAGCATCCATTCTGGGGGCCTTTATTTACTTTAAGTGGCACAGAATTAACGTGGTGTTTAATTGCCTACGGTTTTATTGCTTCAGTTTTGCCAGTGTGGTTGTTATTGGCGCCACGTGATTATTTATCGACGTTCTTAAAAATTGGTGTTATAGCGGGTTTGGCTGTCGGGATTGTGTTTGCAATGCCTGAAATGAAGATGCCTGCGGTGACCCATTTTATTGATGGTACAGGGCCAGTATTTGCGGGTTCATTGTTCCCATTCTTATTTATTACCATTGCCTGCGGTGCGATTTCAGGTTTCCACGCCTTAGTGTCTTCAGGTACGACGCCAAAACTAGTCAATAACGAAAAAGACATTCGGATGATTGGTTATGGCGGCATGTTGATGGAGTCTTTCGTGGCAATCATGGCAATGATTTGTGCCACGGTGCTAGACCCAGGCGTGTACTTTGCCATTAATGCACCCACTGCAGTTTTAGGTACAACGGTGGAAAGTGCAGCAGAAGCGGTACGAAATTTAGGCTTTGTAGTGACTCCTGAGGCTTTAACCATTTTGGCAAAAGAAGTCGGTGAAAGCTCGATTCTGTCACGTACGGGTGGTGCGCCAACGTTTGCAATTGGTATGGCACATATCATCACCGAGATTTTTAATAACCGCTCAATGATGGCATTCTGGTATCACTTTGCCATTTTATTTGAAGCCTTATTTATTTTAACTGCAGTAGATGCAGGCACACGTGCTTGCCGTTTTATGGTGCAAGATACTGTAGGTATTGTTATTCCTGCAGTGAAAAATTCACATAACTTCTTTGGTAACTTGCTTGGCACAGCAGTTGCGGTGGCTGGTTGGGGCTTCTTCGTCTATCAAGGCGTGGTCGATCCTTTAGGCGGTATTAATAGCTTATGGCCTCTATTTGGTATTGGTAACCAAATTTTGGCAGCGATGGCGCTCATTTTAGGTACAGTGATTCTGTTTAAAATGAAAAAAGAAAAATATGTTTGGGTGACGATTATCCCTACAGTTTTCTTGTTCATTACTTCAATGACTGCAGGTTGGCAAAAGATTTTCCACGACAATCCCAAAATTGGTTTCTTGGCGCAAGCAGATCGTTTCAATGCTGCAATTCAACGCAATGAAATTTTAGCACCTGCAAAAACAGTGACTGAAATGCAAACCATTGTCATGTCCAATCAAATTAATGCCGTGTTATGTGGTTTCTTTATGATTGTGGCATTTGTGATGTTGTTCGCTGCCATTGGGGTGATTCGTCGTGCCTTGGCAAGTCCAACACCAACTGTACATGAAGCTGAAGCGATTTATCGTGATCCTGAAACGATTCAGCCGAATAGCGGTCATTAGGAGTGAGCACATGATTAAGCTTAAATTTGCCCAACAGGGTAAAACGGTGATTTACAACATCATTAAAATGACCATCATGTCGCAAAAGGATTTGATTCTGAATCCGAAAAACTGGTCGCGTATCGCTACTTTATGGCAGCGTTTGCAACAAAGTTTTCGTTTAATGGTCGGTGTACCCGATTATCAGAATTATTTGGAACACATGCGTAAGCATCATCCAGATTTAGAAGCCATGGATCCGAAGACTTTTTATCGCTACTGTGTCGATGCGCGTTATCCATCGGCAAAAGGTGGTTTGAAAAAGTGTCCGTGTTAATCCCGTATCACCATGGAAACGTATAGAGATACGAGCTGTTTAAAACTTACTTTTTTAGGCAGTTTAGAATATCTCGAGGATTTCTTTGGAAATTTAGCAAAACGGTGTATGTTTAAACATGCGCCGTTTTTTATTGGGGATAAGGGGATTTACTGTGATTTGGGGTACAGAAAAAGTTCAAAAACAACAACTGACGCAAGCGCAGCAACAGCTCAATGCACAGATTGAATCTTATGCTGGAAAAATTCAGGCTTTTTTGACTGAAATTAATACCATTATTTTAGATAAAGAACAGCAGACCAAATTGGCGTTAAGTTGTTTGTTGGCGGGCGGGCATGTGCTTTTTGAAGATTTACCCGGATTAGGTAAAACGACTTTATCGAGTGCCTTATCGCACTTGGCGGGTCTGCAATTTCAGCGTATTCAGTTTACCAATGACATGCTGGCCAGTGATGTGATTGGCGTGAATATGTTTAATCAAAAAGAACATCAATTTGAGTTTAAGCAAGGCCCTATTTTTACCCAAATTTTATTGGCAGATGAAATTAACCGTTGTTCGCCTAAAACCCAAAGTGCCTTGTTGGAAGCGATGGAAGAAGGCGCGGTTACGGTGGATGGTGTGCGTTATAGCTTGCCGCAACCTTTTTGGGTGATTGCCACACAAAATCCACTGTTTCAAAGTGGTACTTATGCGCTGCCAGAATCACAGCTTGATCGTTTTTTAATGCGTCTGTCTTTGGGTTATCCATCGCGTTTTGCTGAAAAAATGTTGCTGCAACAAAACTCCAGACATGCGCTGATTGCCAGTTTGGCCCATATTTTTACTGAAACAGAAATTTTAAATATACAGCAATTGGTCACGGAAATTTATGTGTCAGATACCGCGCTAGATTACTTACTCGACTTAGCCACAGAAACCCGTAAAGCGCGTCACGGATTATCTACCCGTGGTGTTTTGGCATTGAAAAAAGCAGCACAAGCACATGCTCTAATTGAGCAACGTAGTTTTGTCACTGCCGATGATATTCAAGCGGTATTTGTGGCAGTTGCTGCACATCGTATTGGATTGAGTGAGGCAGAAACTTTGTATGTGATGCAACAGGTTAAAGTGAGTTAGTACACGCATGTTTAAGCAGGCATGGCAAAACTGGATCAAGACACGTTTTAAATTTGATCGACACAAGGCCTTAAAACAAAAAGATATTTTGGTTTTTATTTACCAACAGGGCTATCTGTATTTAGTGCTGATTTTGATCACGTTTATTGCAGGCGTGAATTATGGCAATAACCTGATTTTAGGCTTTTGCTTTTTGATCAGTGCCATTTTATGTATCAGCTTTTATTTGACCTTTAAGCAGTTGCATGAATTAGAGATAGAAATTGTGACTACTGAAGTTGGGCAAGTGGGCGAAGTATTGCAATTACAATTGCATTTCAAACAAGAGGTCGCGCAGGCACGCTATTTATGGATTAAAGCCAATCATCAATTAGAAAAGGTTCTTATTCAAGACACCCAGCAGCAGTATGTATTGACATTTTTTGCGGAGCAACGTGGGCAGTTTAATTTCCCTCATTTACACATTTATTCGGTTTATCCTTTTGGCTTGGTACGTGCGTGGACTTATTTGAATTTGACACGTACCGCGTGGGTTGCGCCCAAAGCCGCCATGTATAGCGCAGAGAATAAACAGCATCAACACAGCTTTCAACCTGATTTAGACGAGTTTCGTGAGCTGCGTGATTTTCAATTGGGCGATTCTTTGCAAGCTGTGTCGTGGAAGCAAGCGGCACGAGGGCAAGGCTTATATGTCAAAGTTTTTGAACAATATCAGGATCAACAGAGTATCGACATTCACTATGAACACATGCCTGCACCGACCCACGAAGAAAAATTAAGTTTGATGATGGGTTTGGCCGAGCAATGTGAACAACAACAGTTGAATTATGCGATGTTTTTGCCACATGCGACCCTTGAAAAAGGCGTAGGTGAGCGGCAGTTGAAACAGGCAAAAATTCTTTTGGCACAGGCTTGATGATCATGCACAATTCGATTCAGCAATCTATTCTGCTTAGCCTGATCTTAATTTTGGCTGCTCACATGCTGTTTAGCCCTGTGGCATTGAGTGTCATTTTCGGACTCATGTTGTTGCTGTTGTATCTTCACTATAAAAACAAGACAGCGCGTATTTCTAAAGTTTGGACTTATGGATTGACCTGTTGTGCCTTAGCCAGCATTTATTTGAGTTATAAAAGCCTGATTGGTGTAGAGGCAGGGGTTGCCTTATTAAGCACCTTTTTGTTTGCCAAAGCTTTAGAAAGTCATACTCAGCGCGACCTGATTATTTTATTTAATTTTGCGCTTTTTGTGAGCGCCAGTTCATTTTTATACAGCCAAAGCATGTGGATGACCGTGTTGGTCATTCTATGTTTAAACAGTTGTTTAATTGGGTTATATCGGATTCAAAAAAGTGCATTTTCAGATTATGCGTCGCGTCATTCGAGCAGCCAAGATGCAAAGCATGACCTTAAAAATGTCGCCAAGTTTATCGCATACGCTTTGCCATTCTTTTTATTATTGTTTTTATTCTTTCCACGTTTACCGCCATTGTGGCATGTACCTATTCCTGATGCCAAAGGCGTGACAGGTATTAGTGACACGATGTCACCAGGCGATATTGCCGAATTATCACAATCTTCTGCTTTGGCATTTCGTATTGTGGGGAATATGCAGCAACTGCCGCCACGTTCAAAACTATATTGGCGGGCGATGGTACTGGATCAATATGATGGTCGCACATGGACAAGCAATTTCAGCAATCAACAACCCGTTCAGGCAGCACAATTACAGCCAGAGCAAGTCGATTTTCAGTATCAATATATTGCAGCAGATCCACGTGTACAGTGGATTATGGCGCTGGAAAAATCTGTACCGAATCAACACGGCTATGTGTTACGCCGTGATTGGAGTATGGTGCCACAGCGTCAAAATGGTCGGATTCAACCGATTGCTTTGCAGTGGGTTGGGGAATCTGCACGTATTCAAGGGGATGATGCACAGAACGAGCGTTATCGACGCTTTAGCCAGCGTTTAAATGTTCAGGTACAGACGCAATCTGACCCAAAAGCTCAGCAATTTGCCCTGCAGATGTTTGCTCAAAGTCAGCAACAACCTGAACGCTACGTGCAGAATGTATTGCAGTGGTATCGCAATAATGGCTTTAGTTATACCTTAAAACCTGGAATGCTCGGACAAAACCGAGTCGATGAATTCTTGTTTCAGAGTAAGCAAGGTTTTTGTGAACATTATGCCTCAAGTTTTGCCTTATTGATGCGTTATGTCGGGATTCCAGCGCGTGTAGTCGTGGGCTATCAGGGTGGGGAACTTGCACCCGATGGACAAAGCTGGGAAGTACGACAGCAAGATGCACATGCTTGGACAGAAGTGTTGCTCAATCAACAATGGGTACGCATAGACCCGACAGCCATCATTGCACCTCAACGTATAGATGATGGTATGCAAAACCTAATGGCAGATGATCGGGCCGTTTTGGGTGCTGACACACAAATGTGGCAATACCAACATTCTAATTTTATTCGTTCTTTACGGGTGTGGAGTGATTATGCAAGTTATCAATGGCAAAGCAAGGTCGTGGGTTATGATGCCGAGTCACAGCGTCACTGGTTTGGACGCTTAGGGCTGCACTCAAACTATGCTTTGGCAGCGGTGTTGGTTTCAAGTATTCTCATGATCTTAGCAGGGTATTTTGGCTGGATTTTTTGGAAAAAACGTCAGCAAGGTTCTCGCATAAATCGTGCCTTAGACAAATTTTCTAAAAGATTGCCCGCTCAGTTGCAAAAACAGGATGCAGAAACAGTGAGTGTGTGGATGCAGCGTTTAGCAGCGCAGGTAGATGCAAATGAACAAGAGGCATTTAAGCGTTTAGGCGTGTGCTATCAACAATATTCTTATGCGCCTGAACATGACCGTGTTTCAGAGCAGGTGTTTTTTGATTTGCTTAAAACTTGCTCGGATGTGTTGAAAAAACACAGAAAGGACTTGTCTTAAAAATCAAAACTGAATATGATGCGAAGCACTTTAGGCGTATAGCTCAGTTGGTTAGAGCGCTACGTTGACATCGTAGAGGTCTCCAGTTCGAGTCTGGATATGCCTACCAATACATTAAAATTATATGTTGTTACATAACTTCATATAAGTAATAAAGCTCTGAATTATAACGATTTAGGGCTTTTTTATTGCTTTTCTTAAAGATACATAAATTCGCTTATAGTTTAAAAATATGTACACAGTGGTGTACACATGTAAGTTTTCGGCTTATTTTGCACTAATTGGTTTTTATTTTGCACTAGAGCTTTGAAGCCTCTTTCCACATTTCATTTGTGCACTGATTCGTGAGCGAGAACATGGCACCATTAAGCATTTAACGGTTATGCTAGTCACGGTTTTTGAAATTATGCTGGCAAAGGTTTTATCGATGAGCCTTGTGGTGCTTTTAGCAGCTTTTTTAGGCTTAAAAGTAGTGGTGCAGGGGGCATTACAGGTACCCATAGAAGGAAGTTTGCTGTTATTTTTCTTTGGAGCCTTGCTGACCTTATTTGCAACAACCTCAATGGGTATATATATGGCAACCGTGTCTAAATCGATGCCGCAATTCGGTTTGCTGATGATGCTTATTCTGATTCCCTTGCAAATGTTGTCTGGGGCAAGTACACCACGAGAAAGCATGCCAGAAATTATTCAAAATATCATGTTGATTGCAACGACAATGCATTTTGTAACATTGGCGCAAGCAATTTTATACCGAAATGCAGGATTGGATGTGGTCTGGCCTTCCTTTCTATGGTTAATTGCAATTGCAACAACATTTTTCTATGTATCTTGGAAACGTTTTAAAAATACCATTCATACAATGGCTTAATGTAATAGATTGAGTTTGATCGCTGAAGCACAAATTTTGACTGGGGCGTATTAAGAGTTACACCGCGCATAATTTTTGCTAATATGTATGAAAATTGTTCAATAAAAGTAAATGACATGAAACACATTCTTGTGCCAGTTTTGGTGGTGTTGGTCGTTTTATTAGGTTATCTCGTTTACTTGGAAGAGGAAACGCGAAAGCAGGCAGAACTGAACCGAGTTTTGACTGAATCTGCAAATTTATCGCTAGAAAAAACAGAAGCGGCTACACCACAGATTTTGCAAGTCACAGAATAAGCGTAGAAATTTCTAACATAATGTGTGGTAATTGCTTTATTCATCACACTTTTGTGTGCTTCACTTTATCGTAAAATTTTATCTTTAATTCAAAAAACTAGAATTTTTAAAAAATCCCTATGGTATAATTTGCCAATTGAAACTGCTTCATCACAACTCAAAGGCATTACTTTTGAGAGTGACTGAAGTAAAAAAAAGATGAACAAAGCTGCATAAAATTTATGCGGCTTTTTTATTTAGCATTCCGAATTTTTGATTTTGATAAAATCAAATGCTTGATTGTGAATTAAGTTTATCTTTTTCATGTAATTTTACATGCTCATTGGGCAAATCCATTGCCGCAACTGACACAGGCTTTTAAGTGCTGACTTAAAATTGCGTCATGCTGCAAATTCAGTTTATTTACAGGGGCTAGGTCATGACGACTCCTAATCCATCCTCAGCGGGAATGCTTGAGCGCTTATTCAAATTAAGCGAAAACAAGACCACATTCCGTACCGAGATTTTGGCGGGTGTAACCACATTCTTAACCATGTGTTACATCATTATTGTCAATCCGATGATTTTATCTGAAACAGGAATGGATCATGGAGCTGTCTTTGTCGCCACCTGTTTAGCCGCAGCTATTGGCTGCTTGGTGATGGGAATTGTTGCCAATTACCCAATCGCACTCGCACCAGGCATGGGGCTAAACGCCTATTTCACTTACTCGGTTTGTTTAGGCATGGGTGTGCCTTGGCAAACGGCTTTGGCTGCAGTTTTTGTATCAGGGATTATTTTCATTGCCATTAGCATGTTTAAAATCCGTGAAGCCATTGTTAATGCCATTCCCATGTCATTAAAACTAGCCATTGGCGGTGGTATTGGTTTATTCCTAGCTTTAATCGCCCTAAAAAATGCAGGTGTTATTGTTGATAATCCTGCGACTTTGGTGGGCTTGGGTGACTTAAAACAACCATCAGTACTGTTAGCGCTACTTGGCTTTTTAATGGTTGTAGTAATGCATCACTTTAAAGTACGTGGTGCAATTATCATCAGTATTTTGGTGCTGACTGCTATTTCAACAGCTTTAGGTTTAAGCGAATTTAAAGGTGTGGTTGGTGAAATTCCATCTATTGCACCTACTTTTATGCAAATGGACTTTGAAGGTCTATTTACAGCAAGTTTAATTGGCGTAATTTTCGTATTTTTCTTAGTCGATTTATTCGACTCTACAGGTACTTTAGTGGGTGTTTCACACCGTGCAGGCTTGTTGCAAGATGGTAAATTACCCCGTTTGAAAAAAGCACTTTTTGCCGATTCTTCTGCAATTGTTGCAGGTGCGGCATTGGGTACATCTTCAACAACGCCGTATATTGAATCATCTGCAGGTGTTGCAGCGGGTGGTCGTACAGGCTTAACCGCAGTGATTGTTGGCTTGTTGTTTATTGCCTGTTTGTTCTTGGCACCACTTGCGCAATCGGTACCAGGTTTTGCGACTGCACCTGCCTTGTTATTTGTGGGTGTGTTGATGATTCAAGGCATTGTGCATATTGATTGGGATGACATCACCGAAGCCGTGCCTGCATTCTTAACAGTCGTGTTCATGCCATTTACTTATTCTATTGCCGATGGCATCGCTATGGGCTTTATTAGCTATGCGCTGATTAAACTACTCACTGGCAAAGCCAAGTCTGTACCTTATATGGTGTGGATTATTGCTGCACTTTGGGCATTAAAATTTGCCATGTTTGGCGGTTAATATTCTTAAACTGAAAAGGGGTGTAAACTCAGTTTGCACCCTTTTTTATTTTGATCAATTTTTTAAAATTCTCCCATAAAATAGCAAAAAGGACAGAACATGAATCAACTTGAGCTAATCTGTGCATTACCTAAAGCAGAATTGCATGTGCATATTGAAGGTACTTTTGAACCAGAATTGATGTTTGCTATTGCGCAGCGCAACCAAATTGACATCCCTTATCAGTCTGTAGAAGAAGTCAAACAAGCCTATAATTTTCATAACTTGCAGTCTTTTTTAGATATTTATTATGCAGGCGCACAAGTGTTGGTGCATGAGCAAGATTTTTACGATTTGGCTTGGGCGTATTTTGAAAAATGTGCTGAAGACCGTGTGGTACATACCGAAATGTTTTTTGATCCGCAAACCCATACCGAGCGTGGTGTGGCATTTGCAACCGTGATTAATGGTTTACAACGAGCTTCCGAAGATGCACAAACAAAATTAGGTATCAGTTCACATTTAATTATGTGTTTCTTGCGTCATTTAAGTGAAGATGCTGCATTTGTTACTCTACAAGAGGCTTTACCTTATAAAGACAAAATTATTGCAGTGGGTTTGGATTCAAGCGAAGTCGGGCATCCACCTTCAAAGTTTGAGCGTGTCTTTGCCAAAGCGCGTGAAGCAGGCTTTTTGGTCGTTGCTCATGCGGGCGAAGAAGGGCCTGCTGAATATGTCTGGGAAGCATTAGATTTACTGAAAGTAAACCGTATTGATCATGGTGTGCGTTCTGAAGAAGACCCTGTGTTAATGCAGCGTTTAATTGCAGAAAAAATGCCGCTCACGGTCTGCCCATTGAGTAATTTAAAGTTGTGTGTGGTGGATGATATGGCACAGCACAATATTCGTCGTCTGTTGCAGCAGGGTGTTAAAGTGACCGTCAATTCAGATGACCCAGCTTATTTTGGTGGCTATATGAATGATAACTTTGTTGCAATTAGCCAAGCTTTAGATTTAAGCAATGCTGAATTAAAACAATTGGCGATTAACTCTTTTGAAGCATCATTTATTTCGGTTGAAGAAAAACAAAAATGGATTGATCAAATTCAGACATTGCAGGCAAGTATCCACTGAACACACCTTATGCACTTGTCCTCTAAGCCTAAATTAAATCCTCACTTAAATACCCAAGTGAGGATTTAAATATATGTCTACAAATAACCAGACAGCTATTATTTCTCATGCGAAAAACGAAGGCCATACCGTGCTGAATTTAAATAGCTAATTGTTCAGGCTTGTAAAGCAGTGAACGTTTCAATTGCTTCAGTCGCTTTGCAACATGGATAGAATGCAAATCTTATATATAAATGTAACGTTCAATTGATGCTAAGCCAGAACATGATCGCTCCCATTACTTGATAAACCTGCATTTATTAGCTTAGCTTGCTCTGCATGATTAAATTATTTTTCTATATGTTGTCAACGGCATTCAAAATTGACCCCTTTGAATTGGTTTTAAGTTTCAATTTGGGGCTTAACCCCACTATGACCTTAAGCCTACGCACACGAATGTAGAAATTGCAAAAAGCTATTCCTTCGCCAAACAAGTTTAGGCACAATAGCGACATTGTTTCATCTAAACGACTTGAATATTAAATACAGGAAATATCCATGAAAAAACTAATCGCTGTATTTGCACCTATCGCTTTAGCTTTATCTGCATGTACCACAACTACAGGTACTACTACAGGAACGACAACTGCACCGACAGCAACTCAACAATTGGGTATGGCGGCGATTAAAGTTGCCATCAACGCGAAATGTGTCACTGAACTGAATAACATTCCTGCATGGCACACTGCGACACGTATGATGACAACAACGCAAAAGCAAAATGTTCAAGCTGAAATTTGTGGCTGTGTTAGCGAAAAAGCACCACAAAACGTGACAGCAGTAGATTTAGCCACTGCAGCAATTGACCCTGCTGCACGTGCAACCATTGTGAGCAATGCAGTATCTCGAACCATTAATGCATGTGTGGCAGAAGCAGTAAAATAAGTTTTGTGAATCTGAATAATTAAAAAGGCGGCGTGATGACGCGCATCGTGAGTTAGGTTGAATATTTCAGCCTATTTTTTCTGGAAATAATGATGAAAATTGCAGGTGTAGATGAGGCAGGGCGTGGGCCTTTAGTGGGTTCTGTTGTCGCTGCGGCAGTTATTTTAGATCCGAATAACCTGATTGAAGGTTTAAATGACTCTAAAAAACTGACAGAAAAAAAGCGTGAAAAGTTGTTTGTTGAAATTCAGGAAAAAGCTTTGGCTTGGGCAATTGCAGAAGCCTCTGCAGCCGAAATTGATGAACTGAATATTTTGCAAGCGTCGTTATTGGCAATGCGTCGTGCGGTAGACGCCTTGTCTATTCAACCTGAGCATGTCTTGGTCGATGGCAATAAAATTCCGCAAGGTTTAGCAATGTCGTGTGATGCAGTTATTGGGGGCGATGCATTACATGCAGAGATTTCGGCAGCCAGTATTTTAGCCAAAGTGGCGCGTGATCGTGAAATGGTGTTGCTTGACCAAGCATTTCCGCAATTTGGTTTTGCTCAACACAAAGGGTACCCAACCAAAGCCCATTTTGAAGCAATTGCGCAGCATGGCGTAATTGCGGCACATCGACGAAGTTTTGCACCTGTGCGTAAGGCTTTGGAATTGATGGAAAAATAATATTAACTTAAAAGTAAATCTATTGCTGAGTTGTAGATAAAAGATCCTGTATATAATTAGAATCAGCGAGCGACTTAGAGATTGGACAAGTTTTAAAAAAAGCATTCAGCAAAAAAATTAAAGCGGCAAATGAGCCGCTTTATATTCAATAAACTTCATCGTTTAACGTCAAAGTCATTATGCGAGTAGTTATCTTCTTCAAATGAAGGTTGATAATCTTGATCTAAGTGTTGCAAATGCTCATGCATGGCACGCTCGTGTTGAATACGTTGATAGATTTCTTCACGATGTACCGATACTTCTTTTGGCGCATTTACCCCAATACGAACCTGGTTACCTTTGACACCCAGCACAGTCACGCTGACTTGGTCCCCAATCATTAATGTTTCTCCGACACGTCGGGTGAGAATCAGCATGTTTATCTCCTTGCAAAATGCTAAACCTGCATTGATTTTTAAAGCAATTTAAAAGTCACAACCAAATAAAAACCAGTAAATTTTTACGGCACGTATCATTATTTATTTTATAAGATACAGCGCTGTCAAAATTTATGAAAGCATATTGCTCAATATAACAGAGCCACTATAAAAAAAACTATAGTGGCTCTAATTTTTTGTACTTTTTCGCAAAATTTGTCAGACAATTACATTTTCTGACAGGGGCGTATTAAGCGCGTGCGCTAGACTCACCGCTTTCACGATCTAGACCAAATACAGTGTGTAAAGTACGTACTGCAAGCTCTAAATAGTTTTCTTCAATAATGACTGAAATTTTAATTTCAGAAGTAGAAATCATGAGAATGTTAATGCCTTCATCTGCAAGGGCAGTAAACATTTTGCTTGCAACACCTGCATGTGAACGCATACCTACACCAACGATAGATACTTTCACGATGTCACCACGTGTAGCGACTTCACGTGCACCAATTTCTTTGGCAGTTGCTTCAAGAATTGATTTTGCTTTGGCAAGTTCGCCACGGTTTACAGTAAAAGTAAAGTCGGTAGTACCATCTTCTTCTACGTTTTGGATGATCATGTCAACTTCAACATTGGCAGCGCCAATAGGTGACAAGATTTTAGATGCAATACCTGGCTCATCAGGCACACCTAAAATAGTTAATTTTGCTTCGTCACGGTTAAACGCGATACCTGAGATGATAGGTTGTTCCATGTTGTCTTCCAATTCAGTAGTAATGAGTGTGCCGACATTTTGTTTAAAATCTTCGTCGAATGCGCCATCATTGTCATTATCAAAACTTGATAATACACGTAAAGGTACTTGGTATTTACCTGCAAATTCAACCGCACGAATTTGCAATACTTTAGAACCTAAAGAAGCCATTTCTAGCATTTCTTCAAAAGAAATACGATCTACTTTTTTGGCTTTTGGTGCAACGCGTGGGTCTGTGGTGTAAACGCCATCTACGTCAGTATAAATTTGGCATTCATCGGCTTTCAATGCAGCAGCAAGCGCAACGCCAGAAGTATCAGAACCACCACGACCTAAAGTAGTGGTGTTACCTTCAGCATCAAAACCTTGGAAACCAGCAACCACAATCACACGGCCTGCGTCTAGGTTTTCAGTTAACACGTCAGTATTAATCGCTTCAATACGTGCTTTGGTAAATGCGCTGTCAGTTTGAATACCAACTTGGCGACCAGTTAGTGATTTTGCTGCAACGCCAATAGAATTCAGCGCCATCGCTAACATCGAAATCGTCACCTGTTCGCCTGTAGACACCATTTGGTCTAATTCACGCGGATCAGGGGTTTCGGTAATGGCTTTCGCGAGAGCGAGTAGGCGATTGGTTTCGCCACTCATGGCAGAAACGACAACCACTACTTTGTGGCCATGATCATGCCAGCGCTTCACACGACGAGCAACATTTAAAATGCGCTCGGGAGTACCCATTGAGGTACCGCCATATTTTTGAACGATTAGTGCCATAGTTGTTCCATATAAGCCATGACCCCGAATTTACCTGCTCAGGGTCAGTTACACAAAAAGTGAGATTATTTTGCCGCAAGCCAAGCAGTTAAACCTGCCATCACCGTTGCAAAGTTCTCGTTAAGTGGCGCGCCACCTTGTGCCAAATCAGGTTTACCACCACCTTTACCACCTAGTTCTGTAGCCAAGTGTTTGATGATGTCTCCTGCTTTAATCGTAGCAGTAAAGTCTGGTGCAACAGAAGCGATTAAGCTGACTTTATCGCCTTCTACACCTGCAAGTACAATCACTGCTTGGTCGAGTTTGGATTTTACACCGTCGTGCAAATTACGCAGTGATTTTGCATCCATATTTTGTACAGTGGTAATGAGCGTGGTACGTCCAGCAAGTTCTTGTACTTGACTTAAAAGTTCAGCTGCTTGGAAGTGCGCTAATTTTTGATTGAGCTGTTCAATCTGCTTTTGAAGGCTAGATGCTGTATCGACCAATGTATTCACTTTTTCTAAAGTTTGGTCTTTTTGTGCTTTCAACAAAGCATTGATGCTGTTGATATCGCGTTCAGTTTTTTGAACGGCTTCAACGGCTTTGCTGCCTGTAATTGCTTCAATACGACGTACACCAGCTGCAACACCACCTTCAGAGATGATTTTGAACAGACCAATATCACCTGTACGTTTCACGTGAATACCGCCACAAAGTTCAATGGAGAAGTTTTTATCTTCAATGATTGAACCCATAGAAAGTACGCGAACTTCATCACCATACTTTTCACCAAATAGCATCATTGCGCCTTTGGCTTTGGCTGCTTCAATATCCAGTAATTCAGTAGAAACTGAGGTATTGGCAATGACTTCTGCATTGACCAAGCGCTCAATTTCTTGCAATTGTTCAAATGACACAGGTTGGTCATTGGCAAAGTCAAAACGTAAAATATCAGAAGCAACCAACGAACCTTTTTGCTGTACGTGTGCACCTAAAACTTGACGTAGGGCAGCGTGCAATAAGTGTGTTGCAGAGTGGTTGCGTGCAGTAGCTTCGCGGATGTCTGCTTTTACAATCGCTTCCACCGCTTGCGCAGCTTTTAAACTGCCCATGGTAACAATACCTTGATGAACAAAAGCACCGCCAGATTTTTTGGTGTCTTGAACTTCAAAAATACCTGTTTCGTTTTTGAATAGACCTGTATCACCAATCTGACCACCGCTTTCTGCATAGAACGGGGTTTGATTGAGTACGATTAAAGCTTCATCGCCTTCAACTACTTCATCGACTTGTTCGCCATCTTTATAAATAGCCACAATTTGACCCTGACCAGTCGTTGCGTCATAGCCATCAAATTGAGTTTCACCTTCAACTTTTACAATTGAGTTGTAGTCAACTGCAAATTTACCTGCATCGCGTGCACGTTGACGTTGCGCTGCCATTTCAACTTCAAAGCCTGCTTCGTCAATGGTCAAGTCGCGTTCACGTGCAATATCTGCCGTTAAATCTGTTGGGAAGCCGTAAGTGTCATATAGTTTAAATACCACTTCACCAGGAATGACCGAGCCTTTAAGCTGTGCCAATTCACCCTCAAGCAATTTCAAACCTTGCTCAAGCGTTTTGGCAAATTGTTCTTCTTCTTTTAGAAGTTGCGCTTCAATACGCGCTTGATTTGCTGCAAGTTCAGGATAAGCTTGACCCATTACTTCAATTAAAGGCTGAAGCATTTTGTGGAAGAATGAACCTGTTGCGCCAAGCTTGTTGCCGTGACGTACTGCACGACGAATAATACGACGCAATACATAACCACGACCTTCATTCGATGGATTCACGCCATCGGCAATTAGGAAGCAGCAAGAACGAGCGTGGTCAGCAACTACTTTGAGTGAAGCAGGGTAGTCTACAGGCTTGCCAGTTTGCTGTGCAGTTACTTCAAGAGCAGTCGTGTCTAAACCAATAATCTGTGCTGCATTTTTGAGTAAGTGCTGGAACAGATCAATTTCGTAGTTAGAGTTGACGTGTTGCAATACTGCAGAAATACGCTCCAAGCCCATGCCTGTATCTACAGACGGTGCTGGAAGTGGGTGCAATACGCCATCTGCAGTACGGTTAAACTGCATGAATACGTTGTTCCAGATTTCAATGAAACGGTCGCCATCTTCTTCTAGTGTGCCTGGTAAACCGCCCCAAATATGATCGCCATGATCATAGAAAATTTCAGAACAAGGGCCGCAAGGACCTGTATCACCCATTGCCCAGAAGTTGTCTGAAGCATATTGGCCACCTTTGTTATCGCCAATACGGATAATACGAGAAGCATCTAAACCAATTTCTTTGTTCCAGATGTCAAATGCTTCATCATCGGTGTGGTAAACCGTGGCATATAAACGGTCTTTTGGTAGAGCTAACCATTGTTCGCTGGTTAAAAATTCCCAAGCAAATTTAATTGCATCACGTTTGAAATAATCACCAAACGAGAAGTTACCCAACATTTCAAAGAAAGTATGGTGACGTGCGGTATAACCCACATTGTCTAAATCGTTATGTTTACCGCCTGCACGCACACATTTTTGTGACGATACAGCACGTACATAATCACGTTTTTCCAGCCCAAGAAAACAGTCTTTAAACTGGTTCATACCTGCATTGGTAAATAACAGGGTTGGGTCATTGGCGGGTACTAGAGAACTCGATGCGACACGTGTATGCCCTTGCGATTCAAAGTAACGCAAAAATGCTTCACGAATTTCAGCTGATGTCATAAAACGAGTACTCACAACCAAGTCACTCCATAAATTCCGATTTGGCTAAACGCAAGACAGTCTGACAAAAAATAATTCTTTGCTGTCATGCAGGCTTAAAATTTTAAAAACGCCAAATTATAACGGAAAAAGCCACTATCACCAATCATTTTAGCGTGAATTGATGACAATTCTGAATCAATCTCTGTTGCTGTGCGCAGAATAAATCTTTTGAATAGAGGATGATGGAAAATTGCTGACGAAAGTGGGGCATGATGAGCTGTTGTTGAATGTTTGTGCGTAGGCGAGAGTGTCAAACTAATCAACCACAAGCTGAAATTGTTAGATGGGTATTTTGAGTTTGCCGAATTAATCAGCAAATTAAGTGAAAAATCCCAGAATTGATCTGATTTTTTTCAGTAAAGCCTCAAAATCTATTAACATAGTCTGTGCTTAAATTTTGATTTCATTATGAAAGGATCAGTCATGCAACGAGTGGCAATCAATGGCTTTGGTAGAATCGGGCGCAATGTGCTGCGGGCTTGGTTTGAAAATCCCAAAGACTTTCATTTTGAAATCGTCGCCATAAATGACATTGCCGATGTAGAAACCTTGGTTCATTTATTTAAATACGACAGTACCCATGGTCGTTTTAAAGGGCAGGTGGAAATTAGCCTTGAAAATGAACAGATTTTTTTGAATATTTCTGCAGGTTTGGCGCAATTAAAAGTTCAGGTGTTGAATCAGGCTCAACCTGCGCAATTACCGTGGCAAGCCTTAAATGTTGATGTGGTATTGGAATGTACAGGGTTGTTCCGTTCCCGCGAGGCGGCAACGCAGCATATTACTGCGGGCGCCAAACGTGTAATTATTGGTGCTGCACCATTCGATACTGTAGATGCTGCGATTGTTTATGGTGTGAATCATCATGAAGTCAAACCCACTGATCAAATTATTTCCAGTGTGTCGTGTACCACGCAGGCTTTAGTGCCATTGGTTAAAATTATTGATGATGCTTTTGGTATTGACACGGCTTTAATGACCGAAATTCACGCAGTCACAGCAGATCAAACTGTGCTGGATCAGGCACATCGTGATTTACGTCGTGCCCGAGCATCAGGGCAAAATATTATTCCAACCACTTCATCTGCTTTGGGTGCATTAAAACAGGTGATGCCTAAAATGGCAGATCGAATTGATGGTTATTCTATTCGTGTGCCGACTATTAACGTCGCTGCAATTGACCTGACTTTTATTTCTCAGTCACCCATTACGGTGCACAAATTAAATCAGGTGCTGGTTACTTCGGCTACACATGATTATGCAGAAATTATGCAAGTGACCGATGAGCCCTTAGTGTCGAGTGATTTTAATCATTCGCCTTATTCATTAATTGTCGATTTAAGCCAGACTATGGTGGTAGGGCATCAGGCCAAAGTTTTTGCGTGGTATGATAATGAATGGGGCTATGCCAACCGTTTACTCGACTTGTGTGAATCTTTTAGTCAGCGAGCGGCGTGATTTTTAGCTTGTACGGTTTGCTATACAAAGCCGCTAAAGCATGTAATAGTGATGGGTGTTTAGATGAAAATCCGAAGTTAATTCATTGATGAATATAACAAATTTAGCCTATAAGATTGAAAATAGAGTAGTGGGATGATGATTATTTTATTGTGGGGATTTATTCTTTTGTTGGCGCTAGCCGTGATTTTTTTGATTTGGTTGCAATTCAGAAATCAGGCAGACAGCAACTCCGATGTGCAACACCAACAGCAATTGGAACAGAAAGTGTTACATTTGGAAGAAAACCTGAAAAAGACACTAGAAATTATGCAGGACTTGGCCAAAAAAATGCAAGTTCAGCAAGATGCTTTGGATAAAACTGTACAAAAAACCACGCAGTTAGAAATGCAGAATGCAGAGTTGGTCAATTTGTTAGCCAAAGCAGTTAAAGCGAATCAGGACTTTTAAAGAATTGCATTTTAATATCGTGTTGAATCAAGCTTTTTTTACCGCATATTTCAGAAAAAGTCAGGTGCATGAGCAAAAGTATCATGCTAAACTAGGAAAAATCGGGTGTGCTCCCGATTTTTTTATGCGGATTCGTTCCGCGCAAACAAGAATTTAGGTTTACAACATGCCCATTTCAGAGACATGGTTATTACCTGATGGTGTAGCTGATGTATTACCAGAACAAGCGCAAGTGATTGAAAACTTGCGTCGTAAGTCACTGGATTTCCTCGCATCTCGAGGTTATCAGTTGGTGTACACGCCATTCATTGAATACATCGAATCTCTATCTTCTCTTTCAGAATCGAATCAAGATTTAGACCTTGCCACATTTAAAGTCATCGACCAACTTTCAGGTCGTTTACTGGGTGTGCGTGCCGATATGACGCCACAAGTGGCACGTATTGATGCGCATGTACATCCTGTGGATGGCGTTGCACGTTACTGCTATGCAGGTACAGTTTTACATACTAAACCACAAGGTTTTAATACCACACGTGCGCCGTTGCAATTGGGTGCAGAATTATTTGGTTCAGACAGCATTGATGCCGATGTAGAAATGGTTGATCTGATGCTCAGCTTGCTAAAAGAAGCAGGTCTGGCAGAAGGTGTGCATTTAGACTTGGGTCATGTCGGCTTGTTCCGTAGCTTGGTTAAACAAGCAGAATTAAGCAAAGCCACTGAACGTCAATTGTCAGATTTATATCAGCGTAAAGCCTTGCCAGAGTTGGCAGAATTTACCCAAGATTTAAATTTCGGTTCAGATTTTTATGCTTTAGGTCGCTATGCCAGTGATTTAACTGCTTTGCAGGCTCATTTAAGTGCTGAAGTGTTGGCAAATAGCGAATTTAAGCAAGCGTTTGAAGCCGTGAAAGCAACACAAGCTGAAATTCAGGCACGTTGGCCAAATCTGCATATTGGTATTGATGTGGTTGAGCTGCGTTCTTATCACTATCACACTGGCTTAATGTACGCGGTATATGCACCAAATCGTGCTGCGCCATTGGCTCAAGGTGGTCGTTATGATGGCATTGGTCAGCATTTCGGACGTGCGCGCCCTGCAACAGGTTTCTCTTGTGACTTGTTTGTATTAAGTGCAGGTCGTTTTGAATCATCGTCTGTTGTTGTTGCGCCTAAAGGCTCACAACCTGATTTAATTGCTGCTATTCAAAACACACGTGCGCAAGGCTTTAGTGTAATTCAATTGTTGGGCAATGATGATTTAAACTCGGTTCCATACGCAACGCACCAATTGGTTCTTGCAAATGGTGAGTGGACAGTCGAAAAAATTTAATCGCCAAGGCATGTTTCATGTTACAGGTCTTGGTTTTCAATTTTAACAGCATGATGTAATGAGGCTATTATGGGCAAGAATGTTGTGGTACTTGGTACCCAATGGGGCGACGAAGGTAAAGGTAAGATCGTCGACCTGCTCACAGATCAGGCGGCGGCAGTCGTTCGTTATCAAGGCGGACACAACGCAGGCCATACTCTCGTGGTTGGTGGTAAGAAAACTGTATTACACCTCATTCCATCAGGTATTTTACGTGAAAACGTACTGTGCTTAATTGGTAATGGTGTTGTACTTTCTCCTGAAGCACTCATTAAAGAAATGGGTATTTTGGAGCAAGAAGGCGTGCCAGTGAAAGAGCGTTTACGTATTTCACCAAACTGTCCGCTTATTTTGCCGAACCACATTGCACTTGACCAAGCACGTGAGAAAAAACGTGGTAATGCCAAAATTGGTACAACAGGTCGTGGTATTGGCCCAGCTTATGAAGACAAGGTTGCACGTCGTGCGATTCGTGTTGCTGACTTGGTTCGTGGCGGTGAAGCATTACGCGCTCAATTGACTGAATTATTGGACTATCACAACTTCCAATTGACACAATACTACGGTGTTGAAGCAGTTCAGTTAGATGAAGTTTTAGCGCTATGTGACCAATGGCGTGAAGTGATTGCACCATTAGTGGTTGATGTAACGACTGAAATTCATAATTACCGTAAAAACGGTGACAACATTATGTTTGAAGGTGCGCAAGGCTCATTGCTTGATGTTGACCACGGTACATACCCGTATGTGACTTCATCGAATACAACTGCGGGCGGTGTAAGCTCAGGTTCAGGCTTAGGTCCATTACATTTAGACTACGTTTTAGGGATTACCAAAGCTTATACCACACGTGTTGGTGCAGGCCCATTCCCAACTGAGTTGGTGTATGACGCAGCAAATGACGTAGGTGATGCGATTGGTAAACACTTAGGTACCGTGGGTCACGAGTTTGGTGCTTCTACAGGTCGTCAGCGTCGTTGTGGTTGGTTTGATGCCGAAATTTTACGTCGTTCAGTCGATGTAAACTCACTTTCTGGTATCTGCTTGACCAAGTTAGACGTATTGGACGGTTTAGAAGAAATCAAAATCTGCGTAGGTTATGAAAATACCGATTCAGGTTGCGTAGGTTCTTCTGATGCGCTTGCATACGAAAACTTAAAGCCAATTTATGAAACAATGCCAGGTTGGTCTGAATCAACTGTGGGCGCGACCAGTGTAGAACAATTGCCTGAAAATGCAGTGAACTACATCAAACGTCTTGAGCAGTTAATTGAATGTCCAATCGACATTATTTCTACAGGTCCAGACCGCGCAGAAACTATCGTATTACGTCATCCATTTGATGCTTAAGTATCTGTGCTGCGGCATAAAACATAAGTAATCTTTTGATGTACTTAGCCCTGTCTAGATGATAGGGCTTTTTATTATCAAGCTTGAGCAAGCCATTCATCTCAATATTGAAGATGATGCAGAATATGCTATTTTTTCAAGACTAAAGTTGCATGTGACAAGCACTGTGTAGCGCTGGGTGGCTTGTTACAATGCCTTTTAGAAAATTAAATTTAATTAAGGTTATGCAGGATGCATAAAAATATTACCAGTACGATTTTTTATTCGCTGTTATTTGCAATGGGCGGTGCACCGACCATTGCCATGATGCTGATTTTATCGCAAAAGCATGATCCGAATATTATGTACCAAGCCTTCATTGGTTTGAGTGTCATTTTTGCCTGTATTTTAGTTCCGCTGATTTTGATTCAAAATGCCTATTTGCTTTACAAACGTAAAAATCCAGAAATGGAAGAAAAAGTAGAAGTGGTGTCTAAAATCTACTTGGGCTTAAATATTTTTTGTTTGGTGTTTTGGCTCTGTTATCAGTTCTTGTATTAATTCTTGCAACACTTATGCAGACATATAATCTGTACAGAGCTTAGCTGTCGTTTACATAAATAATATGATTATGAAGCGATTATAGATTTAAAGCCTTGAATTGATTTCATATAATTGATTGATATGAAGATAGCTCGTAAGGCGGAGATTATTATAATGAACAAAAAACTGATGTTGAGTTTATGTGCCGCAGGCGCAATCACAATTTCTGGGTGTACTACTGTTGCAGACATGGCTGGTGCAGATACTGCAACCTTAAATGCGACGGCAACTAAAAGCTATAATGCGATGGTGCAAGATGCACGTACAAAGAATCAGTTAGATACTAGCTCGACTACGTATAAGCGTATTAACACTGTTTTTCAGCGTTTAATTCCACATGCTAATCAAATGAACCAAACAGGGCAGCCTTTCCAATGGCAATTGGCGGTGCTTAAGTCTGATCAGGTAAACGCTTTTGTTGCACCTGGTGGTAAGGTTGTGTTCTATACAGGTATTGTGAATAAACTGAATTTGACCGATGCTGAAATTGCCGCAATTATGGGTCATGAAATGGTGCACGCACTAGAAGAGCACGCGAAAAGTAAAATTGGTGCGCAAGCTTTAACAAACTTGGCGCTGAATGTTGGTTTAAGTGCAGCGGGTAACAACGTAGGTCAGTTGGGTGCTGCTGCAGCACAATTAGGTACTCAAATTGGCATAGGCTTGCCTTATTCACGTAATTTGGAAGGTCGTGCCGATCAGGGTGGTTTAATGCTGATGGCGCGTGCAGGTTATAACCCACAAGCTGCTATTACCCTTTGGGAAAAAATGAACAAACTTGAAGGTGGCGGTGGTGCATCGTTCTTGTCAACACACCCATCGAACAGTCAGCGTATTGAAGCAATGCGCAAAAACTTACCTGCAGCTCAGGCAATTTATAACCAAAACCGTCGCTAAGATAATATCGGTCAGTAAGACAGATGAATAAAAGAAAGGATGTGCATGGAAATGCGCATCCTTTTTTTAAAATTTTTGACTTTAAACAACATAAAAATGGTGCGTTATAGCTGAACTTATGTTTTCAATTTAAACGCCAGCTCACTTATTTATTTCAATTTCTAATTTTATTTTAAAGCAGTGCTTAAAATGAAATTAGGGTGCTGGATTCGGTTGCTGACGATGAATAGCTTCAATGCCCTGTAGCACTTCTTCAGATAAATTGACATCAAATGCATCAATATTTTCTTTAAGTTGTGCCATAGTAGTTGCTCCAATAATAGTACTGGTCACAAAAAATTGTTGCTTAATAAAGGCTAATGCCATTTGCGTTAAGCCCAAGCCATGCTGCTCTGCAAGTAGGGCATATTGCTCTGTGGCCCATTCACTTTCAGGGTTGCTGTAGCGGCTAAAACGTGAATATAAAGTGACGCGTGCACTGGCAGGACGTGCGCCGTTGCGGAATTTACCAGTTAAATAGCCAAAAGCCAAAGGAGAGTAGGCAAGTAGTCCTACACCTTCATAATGGGCAATTTCAGACATGCCAATTTCATAAGTACGATTCAGCAGGTTATACGGATTTTGTACGCTAACAAATTTGCTTAATCCTAACTGTTCTGCCAAGTGTAAAAACTTCATGGTGCCCCACGGGGTTTCATTCGACAGCCCAATATAGCGAATCCGTCCTTTTTGAATTTCTTGTTGCAATGCGGTTAAGGTTTCAGCAAGATCGGTTATTTCTTGCGTATTTTGTGCTTCTTGGTTGCCATAACCGAGTTTGCCAAAAAAGTTGGTTGGACGCTGCGGCCAGTGCAGTTGGTATAAGTCGATATAGTCGGTTTGCAGACGTTTTAAATTACCATCTAGCGCAGAATGAATATCCTGTGCGTTAAAGCGGGTTTTGCCATCTCGAATATGACTGCCGCCTTGCGAAGGGCCTGCAATTTTAGAGGCTAAAAATAATTTGTCACGTCCGCCACGTTGCTGTAACCAATTGCCAATGATGGTTTCGGTTGCACCTTGAGTTTCTACTTTTGGTGGTACGGGATACATTTCTGCGGTATCCCAAAAATATAAGTCTCGTTCTAGCGCATAATCGAGTTGTTGAAAGGCTTCTTGCTGGGTATTTTGTTCACCAAATGTCATGGTGCCTAAACAGATTTCTGGAACTAGAATGCCTGTTTTTGCCAATGGTTTAAATTGCATATTGTCTCTCGCTCAAGATTATATGTATATATTGATGTTACAAGAGCTGAAACCATTTTGCGCCACTTGTGGCTGCGAAAATTGCTACTTCATTGTAGTGACAGCAATAATGGTATTTTGATAATTGAAAATGGTAAAAAGTTAACAGCTGGTAATAAAAAAGCAAATCCGAAGATTTGCTTTTTTAATGAGCATATAGATGGTTTACTCGTCATCAAAGTTGCCATCAGTGGATTCATTTTGCTCCAAAGAAGCATCAAAAATCAGAATGGCTTTACCATCAGTTTCAATCATGCCTTGTTCTTCAAGTGTTTTTAGAACACGCCCGACCATTTCACGTGAACAGCCGACAATACGACCAATTTCTTGGCGTGTAATACGAATTTGACGACCGTTTGGCAAAATCATGGCTTCTGGTTGCGCAGAAAGATCAATCAAGCAACGTGCAATACGACCAGACACATCTATAAAGGCAAGGTCAGTTACCTTACGTGTAGTATTTTTTAAACGACGTACCAGCTGTGCAAAAACGGCATAGCTTAAGTCAGGATATTGTTTGCTGAGTTCGTGGAAGTTTTCATAAGTAATTTCTGCAATTTCACAGACATCACGAGTACGAACTTCTGCAGTACGTTGTGGATTCGATTCAAACAGACCCATTTCCCCAAAAAAGTCGCCTGGATTCAAATATGCCACAACAATTTCGCGATCATCATCTTCGCGAAGAATAATTGATACTGAACCTTTTAAAATCAAATATAACGATTTAGATTCAGTCCCTGCATCAACAATAGTTGTCCGTTTTGGATAACGGTTGATGTATGCACGTTTTAATAATGCTTTGACTGAGTCAGGCAGTTGTCCAGGGGACAATGCATCAGTGCTCAGCTGTGAAAAGTTTGAAGTCATGCTAACGGTTCCGAAAATGGATAAATAATAGATCGCACAAGACCTAGTCTGAACTTGTCACACAGTAGAGATGAAATTCCTTATCAACTCAAGTTATGTTAGTGTACAAATACCCGTGTCAATCTATAGTTTTTTTTAGGTAGTTGCAATGCAAACAAGTGTTCAGTGGTTAGAGAACGTTGCTTTTGAAGCCAAATCAGAAAGTGGTCATTCTGTAGTGATGGATGGATCTGCAGAATATGGCGGTGAAAACCGTGGTCCACGTCCTATGGAGTTAATCTTAATGGGACTTGGTGGTTGTGCTTCATTCGATATTGTGACTATTTTAAAGAAATCACGCCAAGAAGTGACGCATGTTGAATGTCAGTTAAAAGCAGAACGTGCCGATAGCATCCCTGCCGTGTTCACCAAAATTCATTTGCATTTTGTGGTCAAAGGCAAGGCTGTCAAGGAAAAGCAGGTTGCGAAGGCGGTTGAACTTTCAGCAGAAAAGTACTGTTCTGCCAGTAAAATGCTATCTGATGGTGGTGTTGAAATTAGCCATGATTTTGAAATTATTGAACAAGATTAAGCGTTGACTGATAGGTCATACAATGGTTGGTATATTTGCCAATCATTGTAACTAAATATTTCTATTTGCATGAATAATAATCAAAAGCCTTTAATTTATTGATTTACAAGTGTATGTCAATGATTTAACTCTCCATAAAAAATTACCAGAATAAACT
The DNA here is from genome assembly GCF_013418545.1 of Acinetobacter sp. YH12136. Classification (NCBI taxonomy): domain Bacteria; kingdom Pseudomonadati; phylum Pseudomonadota; class Gammaproteobacteria; order Moraxellales; family Moraxellaceae; genus Acinetobacter; species Acinetobacter sp. YH12136. Next base: position 36,054 of record NZ_VPBV01000015.1, on the reverse strand, counting down.
TGAAATTTACTTCAATCAGTCCAATATTATAATTGAAATCTAACTGTTAATTTTAATTAAGATTTTGAAAAATATATAAAAAATTAATTGAAATTTACGCCTGCGTTCCCATATATCCATCAAGTACACAATTTGTTGTGAGGAATAACAAGAATGCGTTTTGAAAAGTTTACCAACCGACTACAGCAAGCATTATCCGATGCCCAATCTCTTGCGATAGGGAAAGATCATACTGCCATTGAAGGCATTCACTTATTGGCGACTTTGCTCGAAGAAGCCTCCAATGTCAGTTTATTACAACAAGCAGGCGCCAACCTACGTGATTTGCAAAGCAAATTACAGCAAGCGATTGCCGATGCACCGACTTTGGCCAATCCAACAGGCGATATCAACTTAAGTCCAGATGCAGTTAAAGCCCTGAATTTGGCTGACAGTTTTGCCCAAAAAGCAGGTGATGAGTTTTTATCGACTGATTGGGTAATGCTTGGTTTGGCCGAAGTGGGCGCGACCAAAACACTACTGAACAGTGTAGGCGTGACCTCAGGCAGTTTGCGTAGCGTGATTGACAAAATTAGAGGGGATGAAAAAGTCATGAGCAATAATCACGAAGATCAACGTGACTCACTCAATAAATATACCATCGATTTAACCGAACGTGCGTTGGCGGGCAAGCTAGACCCTGTAATTGGTCGTGATGATGAAATTCGCCGTACCGTTCAGGTGTTGTCACGCCGTACCAAAAACAACCCAGTACTCATTGGTGAACCTGGTGTGGGTAAAACGGCAATTGTTGAAGGTTTGGCACAGCGTATTGTGAATGGTGAAGTGCCTGAAAGCTTAAAAGGCAAACGTGTTTTATCTTTAGATTTAGGCTCGTTATTGGCAGGTGCGAAATATCGTGGTGAGTTTGAAGAACGCCTGAAAGCGGTACTGAAAGACTTGGCCAAACAAGAAGGCGAAGTCATCTTATTTATTGATGAATTACACACGCTTGTGGGTGCGGGTAAAGGTGATGGTGCAATGGATGCAGGCAACATGTTGAAACCTGCATTGGCACGCGGTGAGTTGCGCTGTGTAGGTGCAACGACTTTAGATGAGTATCGTCAATATATTGAAAAAGATGCTGCTTTGGAACGTCGTTTCCAAAAAGTATTGGTCGATGAGCCAAGTGTAGAAGACACCATTGCAATTTTACGAGGTCTGAAAGAACGCTACGAAGTGCACCACGGGGTTAAAATTTTAGATTCGGCGATTATTGCCGCCGCTAAAATGTCGCACCGTTATATCACTGACCGTCAACTTCCCGACAAGGCAATTGATTTGGTGGATGAGGCAGCGTCACGGATTAAAATGGAGCTAGATTCTAAGCCTGAAGCCTTAGATAAATTAGAGCGCCGTTTAATTCAATTAAAACTGCAACTTGAAGCCGTGAAGAAAGATGAAGATGCAGGCAGCCGTGCTGAAGTTGCACATCTGGAAAAACAAATTATTGAAGTTCAAAATGAATACAATGATTTGGAAGAAGTTTGGAAAGCGGAAAAAACCTTGGTTGAAGGCACTAAGCAAATTCAGACTCAGCTTGATCAGGCACGTATGGCATTGCAAAAAGCGCAGCGTGAAAATGACTTGGCGGAAATGTCACGTTTACAATACGGTGTGATTCCTGAGTTGGAAAAACAACTGGCACAAGATGAGTTGGTTGAAGAGAAAGAAGAACCAAAATTATTGCGTAACAAAGTTACGGACAATGAAATTGCTGAAGTCGTGAGTGCTGCAACGGGCATTCCTGTATCGAAAATGCTGCAGGGTGAACGTGAAAAATTGCTACACATGGAAGATTTCTTGCATAACCGTGTGGTGGGGCAAGATGAAGCTGTGGTGGCGGTGTCGAATGCGGTACGTCGTTCACGCGCAGGTTTGTCTGATCCTAACCGTCCAAGTGGTTCGTTCCTGTTCCTTGGCCCAACAGGGGTAGGTAAAACAGAATTGACCAAAGCGTTAGCGAACTTCTTGTTTGACAGCGATGACGCCATGATTCGGATTGATATGTCTGAATTTATGGAAAAACACTCGGTCAGCCGTTTGGTCGGTGCGCCTCCAGGCTATGTCGGTTATGAAGAAGGTGGTGTATTAACCGAAGCAGTACGTCGTAAACCGTACAGTGTGGTGCTGTTTGATGAGGTGGAAAAAGCCCATCCAGACGTATTTAACATCTTGTTGCAGGTGTTGGATGATGGACGCCTAACCGACTCGCAAGGTCGCGTGGTGGACTTTAAGAACACTGTAATTGTGATGACTTCTAACTTGGGTTCACACGAAGTACGTGAATTGGGTGACAATCCAACACGTGAAGAAGTGCGTACCGTGGTCATGGCCGCAGTTTCACAACATTTCCGCCCTGAGTTTATTAACCGTATTGATGAGTTGGTGGTGTTCCATTCACTGGAAAAAGCACAAATTCGTGGCATTGCCGATATTCAATTGGATCGTTTACGTGCGCGTTTAAGCGAACGTGACTTGAGCTTGTCGATAGACGATACTGCATTTGATCAATTGATTGAAGCAGGTTTTGACCCAGTCTACGGTGCGCGTCCATTGAAACGTGCAATTCAGCAACATGTGGAAAACACGTTGGCGCAAAAAATCCTCGCAGGTGACTTTGTTGCAGGTGATACGATTTTAATTAAAGCTGAAAATGGTCATTTGCTGTTTGAAAAAATGAAACTCAGCTAATTGGCTATGTGTAAGCAACTTTTAAGAAACCCAGCTTCGGCTGGGTTTTTTATGACTGACAATTTAGGTCACATAAGTAAAATTTTTGGTAAAAAATGACAGCTATTTTTAATATTTTGTGATGAATATTATATTTAAGTGATTTATTTGCAAAACAATTATCTTTTTTAAAGAAGATTAATTATAATTTATTGTTCAATAAGAATAGATAAATTCTGAGCAGAATCTATGTCAAAAATAGTATGGGGTGGAATGGGGGTTGCAGTGTTGGCAGGAGCTGTCACTGCAGGAAATTTATATGCAGATAAGAGCCTGCGTGAGCATTATCAACAAAATTTAAATCCTGTACCCAATGTGAGCGTCCAATATACGGACTACGACATGGGGACTCTAACAGGTACTGCCAAATGGAAAATGACCATTATTGCAGACCCATGTAATGCTAAAGAAAAACTGGTGTTTCACGGACAAGATCAAATTCAGCGGACATGGAAAGGTTACCAAATTGATTCTAAAATGAATCTGGAACAAGGGCAGGGACAATTTTCCGAGTTCTTTCAGCAGCCTCTAAATGTGACAACGCAAGTGAATTGGTTGGGTGTATCGACCACGAAATTGAGCATACCTGCTATAGAGAAAAAAGATGCAGGACTTGAAGCTAAATTTTCTCCTATACAGATTGAGTTTCAGGCGAAACAAAGTCAAGGGCAGCAGAAAATTGTAAATATGATTTTTGATGTGCCTCAATTGACGGTACGAGATCAATTTGGACATCTTCAAGTAAAAGGTATGCAGCTTAAAACCAATCAGTCTTTGTATGGGCAGTCTTTAGAGCCTGGCTATTTCCAATTCAGTATCGCAGAAATGCAGCGTCAGGACTCAAAAGCAGTGGGTTCAGGTAAAATGAAAGACTTCAGTTGGCGTATGGATACTCAACTGCATGAGCGTACGGTTGATATTCAATCAAAATTCAAAATTGCTGAATTAGGTTTAGACAATGTGCCCGCAATGCAAGATTTGCAGTTCAATTGGGATGTTAAAGATTTGCAACGCACAAAAATGCAGACCTTCTTTGATATTATTCAAAAACAAAGTAATTCCTGCTTAGAAGCAGAAAACTTTGGGAAAGAAGTTCAACAAGCCTTATTGGCTGTGATTAATGAGGGTTTTCAGTTTGAATCCAAGAATAATCAGTTGAAGTTAGGTACGGGCAGTATTCGAGCAGATTTGGTTGGTAAAGTGATGCCAGGGCATCAGACCACTATAGAAGGCTTGGCAAAAATGTTCCCAAGTTTGCTAGAAGTGCAAACCGATGTGAGTTTTAACAAACAAGTAGTCAAAACTATTATGAATAATTATATGAATGCTGCGGGTAAAAGCATGTCTGATCAAGAATTAGAACAGATGCTCAGTGCGATGCAAAGCAATCAGCAAATTCAACGTGATGGTGATGAATTTAAACTGTCGATGCATTATCAATATGGTGAAAAGAAGTTTTTAACTGGTCAATAATCTAGATACTGATCTACGATACAACAAAGCCTGTTCAAATGAACAGGCTTTGTTGTATTGCCATATCGTTTATTTAAACAGGCGGGTGCTGAATTTTCCAAGCACGGTGGATTTTGGTATTGCGTTTGAAATCTAGCCCAATAGTTTCATGGCTAATTTCTTGCACATCCAACATGGCTTCAATTTCTTCATCCATTTCAAAACCACGGTAGTTGTTGGAGAAGTACAGCGTTCCGCCTGTGGTTAAGCGGTTCATGGCACGCTTAATTAAAGAAACGTGGTCGCGTTGTACGTCAAATGTTCCGTAGAACTTTTTAGAGTTTGAGAAAGTTGGTGGGTCAATAAAGATCAGATCATATTGTTCATGACCTTCTTTGAGCCATTCAAAACAATCACTGGCAAAGAATTGATGTTGTTCATCGGCATGGTCTACCGTTAAACCATTCAATACAAAGTTTTCTTTAGACCAATTCAAATAAGTATTGGATAAATCGACGCTGGTGGTACTTGCTGCACCGCCAAGCGCGGCATGTAAACTTGCAGTTGAGGTATAACTGTATAAATTCAGGAAGTGCTTGCCACGTGCTTCTTTGGCAATACGTAAACGCATTTGACGATGGTCAAGGAACAAGCCTGTATCTAGGTAGTCGGTGAGGTTAACCAAAATTTTAGCCTGACCTTCTTGCACAATAAAACGCTTCGAGGCGGTACTTTGTTTGGTGTACTGGTTTTTACCTTCCTGACGGGCACGGGTTTTAATAAATACCGCATCGCGCCCTAAACCTGTGACAGCGCGAATGGCTTGTAAGGCAAGGTTAAAACGCTTTTTGGCTTTTTCAGGATCAATTTTTTTCGGCGGCGCATATTCCTGCACGTGCAAACGGTCGCCGTATAAATCGACTGCGACATTAAAGTCAGGTAAGTCTGCATCGTATAAACGCAGGCAATGCACATTTTCTTTCACCGCCCATTTTTTCAGGCTCTGCATGTTTTTTTGCAAACGGTTGGTGAAATCTTCTGCGCCTTCAATGGGTTCAAACTGTTGCGGTTGCCAATCTGCTAAGAATGGACGCGCGACTGTTGCAGGTTTGATCGTACCAAAACGGACATAAATTGGCAGTTTACCGTTCATCAAACGTAAAATTTGCGGGTCATTGAAAGCCAACACATCGGCTTGTTCAACTTGGGCTGCAATGACGGCTGCTTTTTGATTTGGGAAATGCTTTTGCAAGAGGGCAGACAGACCCAAATATAAGGCACGGTTCGAGGCTTTATCGCCCAAACGCTCACCATAAGGTGGGTTGGTTACAATAAAGGCCTTTTTACCTTCGGCTTGAAAGTCGGGCCAGTCAGCCAAAGTACGTTCTTCAATTTGAATCTGATCGAGCAGACTTTCAAAACCTGCTGCAATAATATTTTGCTTGGTGGCTTTGACTGCTTCCCAGTCGGCATCGAAAGCATAAAATTTTGGCAATGGTTGTTGTAATGCAGTTTGATGGCGTTCAGCCGCTTCTGCTTTAATACTCATCCATAATTCATGGTCGTGACCTTGCCAACCGTTAAAACCGAAACGACGTACCAAACCCGGTGCACGGTCAGTCAGCATCATCAATGCTTCAATAATAAACGTACCCGAACCACACATTGGGTCTAAAATAATGTCGGGTTGAATTTGTTGTAATTGACCTTTTTGCAGAATCGCTGCGGCAAGGTTTTCTTTAATTGGGGCATCGGTCATAAAACGACGATAGCCGCGTTTATGCAGTGAATCGCCAGATAAATCTAGGCAGTATGTATGTTCTTTTTTACCTGCCAACACGTATAAGGTAATTTCAGGCTGTTTGATGTCAATGCTTGGACGTTTGCCCACTGCATCCATAAATGAATCGACCACACCATCTTTAACGCGCAAGGTCGCAAATTGGCTGTTCACTTTAATGTCACGCTCTATATGCAAACGCACTGCAAAAGTACTTTGTGGCGCAAAAATCAGTGACCAGTCAAAGCTCAGCGCACCTTCATAAAGCTCTTCGGCTACATCGCGCGCGTCGTGACTAAATTCAATTTCGTGTGTGTGAATTGGTGTAAGGACACGTGAGGCTAAACGTGACCACATGCAGACACGATAGGCATTTTCGAGTGTGCCTTTGAAAATTAAACGACCCGGTAAACGTTCGATATTTTGAATACCTAAACCTTGCATTTCTTCTTGCAATAAGGTTTCAAGTCCATCTGCACAGGTGACCCAATATGTAGAAAGACGGGGTTTCGAATTCATGAAAATTTCCAAAAGCAATTCAGCAATCGGCTATTTTACCGTATTTTGTGCTAGAAAACTTAGTGATTTAGCGTGAATCGTGCAGAATTTTAAAGGTCTAGGTTTGAAGAGCTTCAGGGCATTTTTTACTGTTTTTTTCTAAAAAGGCAATGAGGATGTAATGACATCTCTAAAAAATTTTGAGTGATTGTATTGCGGAAAAATAAAAACCTGAATATTCACATGATTGGTATGTATTTTGCTCATACATTGTTGTGATGGTGAACATTTTGCAGATGAGCATCAAACACTGCAAAACAACAATGAAGCGATAAGGGGAATATTTAAATGACCACGGCTACTTTAAACACGGCACAGGCTTTAACAGCAAATAACGAGATTTTTTCAGTTGCCACTTTAATTTATACGCGATTAAGACGGGTCAGTGGACGTGTGATTGATGTCATGTATCTGGTTGAAAATTCAGACTATGCACGTGCTGTGCTGCAATTGGCGCTCGCTACACACGATGAGGAATTGTGCCGTTATGCGCTGCGCTTAAACAGTATATTGGCTAACTTAATGGATGCTGATGCAGAAATAACGTCGCCACAGACTGAAGCGCAGCAATTAGATGCAGTAGAAAATATAGAAAATACAGATGACTTGACTGAAGCTACAGCTGAAGAAATTTATCGGGCGCAGGTGTCCCATCATTATATAGGGGCATTGCGTTAAACGGTGAATTGTACAGACTATGCCTACATAGCCTGAAGGTTGCGTAGGCAGTTGTAGGCGAAGATTGACCCACCAGATGTTCATCAAGCTCATATCAAGATGATTGGCTAGCAGAGCAGTTAAATATAAATGCCATCCTTTCACATCGCTTTGTAGAGTATTAAGCATGAAAGAAAGTGTAGATGAGTCTGCATGACTTAATTTTTAAAATCATAAGTTTCTTTTGACTAAATCATGCCAAGTTACACTGCTTTGCCAAATCAATTTCTGTATAATGCGTTAACTTAACGTATAAGGAATCTCTCATGCATTTGGCGGCATTGCATACTCCGAGCCAGATTCAATTGAATAAAGATGGGCATTTAAAACACTTTTTAACCATCGAAGGTCTTTCCAAAGAAACCCTCACCCAAATTCTGGACACAGCACAGTCCTTTTTCAATGAACAAAACCAACTGATCACCAATAATTTGCTCGAAGGGCGCACGGTGATGAATTTGTTCTTCGAAAACTCTACTCGTACCCGCACCACATTTGAAGCCGCAGCCAAGCGTCTTTCTGCCAATGTACTCAATATTGATATTGCCCGTTCAAGTACCTCTAAAGGTGAAACTTTGCGTGACACTTTGTGGAACTTAGAGGCGATGGCTGCTGACATTTTTGTGGTGCGTCATTCATCTTCAGGTGCAGCACATTTTATTGCTAAAACGGTTTGCCCAAAGGTTGCCATTATTAATGCGGGTGATGGCCGTCATGCACATCCAACGCAAGCGATGTTGGATATGCTGACCATTCGCCGTGAAACCCAACGACCTTATGAAGAATTAAGTGTTGCGATTATTGGTGATATCAAACATTCACGCGTGGCGCGTTCCGATGTGGCTGCCTTGCAAACACTGGGCTGTAAAGACATTCGCGTGATTGCACCGAACACCTTGTTGCCCTACGGTTTTGATGAATATGGCGCAGGCGTGCGTTTATTTAACAAAATGGAAGAAGGCATTAAAGATTGCGACGTGATTATTACCCTGCGTATTCAAAATGAACGTATTGATTCGCCAGCACTTGCCTCACAAGCCGAATTCTACAAAATGTACGGTTTAAACAAAGAGCGTTTGGCGCTTGCAAAACCAAACTGTATTGTGATGCATCCTGGTCCAATGAACCGTGGTGTCGAAATTGATTCAAGCATTGCCGATGGGCCTCAATCGGTGATTTTAAATCAAGTAACCAACGGTATTGCGGTACGTATGGCGGTATTGGCCTTGGCGATGCAAGGTCAATTGCAAGAACAAGGTTTGATTGACGCGATTGCGGTATAAGGAAAAAGTCATGGCGATTGTAAAAATTGAAAATGTACGTGTGCTTGACCCAATCCAGCAAATTGACCGCGTACAAACGGTATATCTTGAAAATGGCAAGTTGGTTGCAGAAAGTGCAGATATTAGCGAAAGCATAGATGCCCAAGGTCAATGGCTCATGCCAACTATGGTCGATTTATGCGCACGTTTACGTGAACCTGGTCAGCAACAACATGGCACGCTCAAATCTGAAGGCAAGGCCGCACGTGAAAACGGAATTCTGCACTTATTTACGCCACCCGATTCTAAACCAATCGTGCAAGACAACGGTGCACTCATTCATGGTTTGGTCGAAAAAGCCATGTTGGATGGTGGCATTTATTTAGAAGTGATTGGTGCACAAACTCAAGGTTTAAACGGCAAGCAGCCTGCCAATATGGCGGGACTGAAAAAAGGCGGCTGTAGTGCAGTGTCCAATGCCAATGCACCTTTTGAAGATGATGATGTCGTGATTCGCACACTGGAATATGCTGCAGGTTTGGACATGACCGTGGTGTTCTATGCCGAAGAACCGCAAATTGCTAAAGATGGCTGTGTGCATGAAGGTTTTATTGCATCGCGTCAGGGCTTGCCTATGATTCCAACTTTGGCAGAAACCGTAGCGATTGCCAAATATTTGCTGATGATTGAAGCCACAGGTGTACGTGCGCATTTTGGCTTATTGTCTTGTGGTGCATCAGTTGAATTGATTCAACAAGCTAAAGCCAAAGGTTTACCTGTCACTTGTGATGTTGCGATGCATCAACTGCATTTAACCGATCAAATTATTGATGGTTTTAACTCGTTAGCGCATGTACGTCCGCCACTGCGCTCAGAGCAAGACAAAGCATTACTGCGTCAAGGTGTAAAAGATGGTGTGATTGATGCGATTTGTACTCATCACGAGCCTTTAAACAGTTCTGCAAAAATGGCACCATTTGCGGATACTTTGTCAGGTTTTACTGCGTTTGATACTTATATTCCCTTTGGGATTCAACTGATTCAGGAAGGTCTACTCAGTCCATTGGAATGGGTAGAAAAAGTGACCCTTGCACCTGCACGTGTAGCAAAAATGCAAAGTCGTTGGGAACAGGAAGCGGGTTGGGTCTTGGTTGACCCAGAAGTAGAATGGACACTGAACAAAGAAACGATTGTGTCACAGGGCAAAAATACGCCTTTAATCAATCAAGTGGTCAAAGGCAAATCAGTACGCGTCTTTACTGCTTAATATGCTTTGATTGATATTTGATTTTCAACTTTAAATAAAAGTCAGCTTCGGCTGGCTTTTTTGTGACTCAATTGTTATTAATTGTTAATTTAGTTTATAATTATTTAAACAAAAGAGGGGTTATTAATGAAACTTAACAATAAAATACTTATTGCTTTTACATCCAGTTTGGCATTAACAGGTTGTGATAAACTATTTTCAAATCATGTTCAATGTGATGATGAGTCTGCTACATCATTGGTAACACAGGTGTTAAATGATAATTTGGAAAAATCTTTAGAACGCGAACTGAAATTGTTAATCAAAGATGGTTCGATTAAAGATTTAGATCCTGCAAAACTTAAATTATCTGCAAAAAATATCCAATTTAGTTTGGCAGATAGCAGAACGGATTTTATTGATCCGAATAGTCCTAAAACTTCATGCTCAATTGATTTAACAGTTACAGTTCCATCGGATTTAATAAAAAAATCTGATGAAGCAAGATCTAAAGTTGATGCTCTAAGTGTTGAAGCACAAGCAAATAATTTAGGTGTGAATTATGAAAATAATAAAATTAATTTAACTTTAGAATATGTTTTACAACCAACTGATAAAGGTGACAAGGTTTTAGCACAAATAAAAAATTCATCTGACATGCAAACTTTAGTTTCAGATACTTTGACTTATGCTTTCTTAAAACCACAAATTGAAAAGAATCAGGTCCAAAATTTGGAAACTACCAAAGCTAATATGCGAAGAAATAATACTGATTATTTAGCAAACGAAGCTGCTTTAGAAGCTGCAGAAGCCGCTAATGCAGCAGCGGATGAAGTGCTCGCAGAAAGTTATGAAGAATATTAATAATCTGTTTCTGTAATAAAGATAAATTGATAATAGGGTAATTATGAAATTTAAATTATTAGCACTAATCGGTAGTATGTTCTTTATATCTGGCTGTGATAAAGTACAATCAATTACAGGTAGCTCAGTTAAATGTGATAATGAAACTGCCAAACAGTTGGTTGTTGAAAGTTTTAGTAAAACAGTAGGTGATGTTGCAGCATTACGTGTTAAAGAGCTAGTTGATAGTGAAAATATCACAATTGATATGGGTAAATTAAGAAGCACCCTTCAGCAAATTACATTTAATGTGAATGACGTTCGTACAAATAACTCTGATCCGAATAGTAATAAGCAGTATTGTGTAACGGAATTTGTGGTTAAAATCCCAGATCAAATGATTAAAGATGCAGATGCAGCCAGAGCTATTTATGATGAAAATAATATTGCTCAGTCTGCGATTTTGTCTGATTTATCCTTTGAATCAAATCAATTGAAAAAAGAAATTGAATACTTAGTGCAACCAACAGATGACGGTAAAAAAGTTTATGTGACTTTAGAAAATCCAGATGCTCTTGCATATTTTGTCAGAGATATTGCTGTTGATTCTTTAGTCAAAACTGCACGACAAAATGCGGCAGAGGTTGCTAAACAAGAAGAAATAAAAAGGATAGCTGAAGAGTCAGCTGTCGCTGAAGAGTATCAATCAGTTTTATTGTCAGAAGCTCAATCAAATTTAGATAAAGCTAATGCGAATTTGAATTTAGTATGGAATGCTACCACCAAAGACGTACGTGATCAGCTGCTTGCTGAACAAAAAATTTGGTTAAAGAAGCGTGATTTAGAGTGCAAATTGGAAAGTTCAAATACAGAAAATCCAGAAGTTTTTCGTTTAAACTGTGAAACAAGTATGACCAACGAACGTACCAATGAATTACGCCAAAAAATTTATTATTTAGAACCTTGATTTCAAGTTTAAATAAAAGTCAGCTTCGGCTGGCTTTTTTATTGAATTCTTAAAAATCAAAAATAGAAAACCGAACAATAGAAAACTCTACATTCCGTTGATTTAAATTTCACAACAAAATCAAAACACCACAATTTATTACATTTGTTTAAATTTTAAGCATATATATTAAAAAACAACATGAAAACAAAGACAAAAAAAGAGGACATATATATGCAAACAGATTTGATAGACTTGCTCAAACAAAGCGTGTCATCCATTGTATTGGAAGGGGAAACTCAGCATTTACTTGAAAAAAATCAGGCATTGAGTGGTTTTTATCCAATTTTATTGTCTATTTTAAATTCACGTCCTGAATTAATTGATAATTTGCATCGACAGCTTAACCCTCGTGTGGGCGATGTCTTTGGTTCAAACTTGTCTTTAAAACAGCAGTTTATGGATATGGTGAGTGGCACAGCACCACAAGCCGAAATTGAAAATACACTGAATCGTTCTATTGCACCTAGTCTAAACTTTCTTGAAAATCAGGCAGGGTCATCAGACCCAGTTGCGATTCAACATTTATTGCAAAATAATTTAGATTCAATTCAGGCAGCTTTGCCGCAGTGGGCAACAGCTTTATTGGCTGCATTGGGGGTAAATAATGCTGCAGGACAAACCGTACATCAAGCACCTGAAGTTATTGTAACTGAGCCAGTAGAAGAGCGCCGTTCGTGGTTATTGCCAATTTTAGCTTTAATTATTTTAATTGGTTTATTGGCATTTTTGTTCCGCACATGTAGTGACCGCAACCAAGCGCCTGCAACCACACAGACCCAAGTGGCAGCAAATCAGGTTGCAATGCTGCAAGTCAGTACGGGTAGTGATGGTAATTTGGTGACCTGTCAAATTTTGTTGAATAATCCAAGCTATATGGAAATTTTGCAAAATGAAGTGAAGCAAATTTTTAATCATCCAACAGGTTGTGGTGCAGAAAATTATGCCAACTATCATTCAGAATTTATTGATCAGGATGTAATTCCAAGCGTGTTGAAAATGCTCAAAGCTGTACCGAATGTCAATTTAATCTGGGTGGGTAATCAACTGTCTATTCAAGCAGCGAACCCTGCCGATGCAGAGCGTTTAGCCAGTCAAATTCGTCCATTGGCTAAAAACATGACTGTAGTGACTCAGCAACCTGCAGAAAACATAGTAACCGATGTCAATCAGGCTGTAACCAGCAGTATTAGTAATGCCGAGCAGGCTTTGGCTGCAATTAATCCTGACAATATCCGCGCGTTAGATGTTGCGACGGCACTCAATATGCAAATCATTAATTTTGATTCTGCATCGACTGAAATTCCAGCAGCCAATAAGTCTATTTTAGATCAGGCTGCGGTATTGATGCAGCGCGCGCCACAAGTGCAATTAACCGTGAAAGGGCATACCGATGCCGTAGGTGATGCCAATGCCAACAAAACTTTGTCACAACAACGTGCGCAAGCAGTGGTCGATTATTTAGTATCACGTGGTGTAAATCCGGGTCAATTGCAAGCCATTGGTTTTGGTTCAGAGCAGCCGATTGCGGCAAATGCAACGCCAGAAGGTCAATTTAAAAACCGCCGTATTGAGTTTGAAGTCTTGAATGTAGATACAGGCACGGTGCGTAGTGTGGAAGATGCTGGCGTGGTAGAGCAAAAGGCGCCTCAATCTTAAAATAGGTCTATTTTCTTGTAAGCCTTCACTTTGCAAAGTGAAGGCTTTTTTATTGTGGATCAATCCCGAAGTATTGTGCAAATATCGAAATTGAAAGTGATTTTTTAAATGATTTTTGGTTTAGTGGAATCGTTTTATAAATCAGTGATTTATTGGTTTTGTTGAGTGGAAAAGTATAGGAGTCAAAATAAACTCTCTCCCTTGTATTAAGTTTTAAAGCAGTGCATCAAAACTTGCAAAGGAGAGGGTTATTCACTCGAGATAAATTCATCAAGCTGCGACTTTTTGTAAGGCAACACCTGTGACTTTTTGAATTTCATCAAAACTGACATCGGGTGCAAGTTCAATCAACTTTACGCCTTGTGGAGTAATATCAAGCACGCCTAAATCGGTAATGATACGATGCACCACCGCTTTACCCGTAAGCGGTAAACTGCACTGCGATACAATTTTAGGGGTGCCATCTTTGGCACAGTGTTCCATCAGTACCACGACTTTTTGCACGCCTGCAACCAAATCCATTGCACCGCCCATACCTTTAACTTTCTTGCCTGGAATCATCCAGTTGGCCAGATCGCCAGTTTCTGAAACTTCCATTGCACCCAAAATGGCGATATTGACGTGCCCGCCACGAATCATGGCAAATGAGTCTGCACTAGAGAAAAAGGCGGCACCTTTACGCGCGGTGACTGTCTGTTTTCCAGCATTGATCAGGTCGGCATCTACCGTAGCCTCAGTCGGAAATTCACCAATACCCAGCAAGCCATTTTCAGACTGCAACCAGACATTAATATGGTCAGGAATATAGTTGGCTACCAGTGTTGGCAAACCAATACCTAAATTGACATAAAAACCATCTTCTAATTCTTGTGCGGCGCGTTGCGCCATTTGATTACGCGTCCAAGCCATGTGATTAAGCCTCCGCCTTTAAAGTCATTTGTTCAATACGTTTTTCTGGAGTTGCATTCAGGACAATGCGATTCACATAAATCCCCGGGAGGTGAATTTCATCGGGTTCTAAATCGCCAATCTCTACAATTTCCTCAACCTCTGCAATGGTGATTTTGCCCGCCATGGCACAGACTGGATTAAAGTTTTGGGCAGTTTTACGGAAAATCAAATTGCCAGCCTTATCTGCTTTATAGGCTTTAACTAAAGCGACATCTGCCGTTAAGGATTCTTCTAAAATATAGTCTTTGCCATTAAATTCACGGACTTCTTTGCCTTCTGCAATGACCGTACCAACACCTGTAGGAGTGAAAAATGCAGGAATACCTGCACCGCCTGCACGTAATTTTTCAGCCAGTGTACCTTGTGGGGTGAGTTCGACTTCCAATTCGCCATTTAAAAATTGGTGTTCAAATTCTTTATTTTCACCGACATAAGACGAAATCATTTTTTTGATTTGTTTGGTTTCAAGTAATAGACCTAAACCAAAACCATCGACCCCTGCATTATTAGAAATGCAAGTTAGTTGTTTTGCGCCTGTAGCTTTGAGCGCGGCAATCAGGGCTTCTGGAATGCCACATAAACCAAAACCGCCAACCGCTAAGGTCTGTCCATCCTGCACCACACCATTTAATGCAGCTTGTGCGCTGTCATATACTTTATTGGACATTTGTCACCTCTATTTATTTTCTATACGGCATTCACTTGCCGTTGCATTTGTTGCTTATAAAGCATTGTTCATACAGATTTGGGCTTTAAGCACAGGCCTTTTGCCAATAAGCATTGGCATAGTTGGAGGGATTGTTGCGCTGCAATACATCGCTGATATTACGGCTAGCCTGCATTAAAGCATCCACCTGAATACCCGTTTCAAAGCCCATGTTGGAGAGTAGATAATACAAATCCTCAGTCGAGACATTGCCCGAAGCACCTTTGGCGTATGGGCAACCACCCAGCCCAGCAATGGATGAATCAAATACCCGAATACCTTGTAAGAGTGACTGATAAATATTGGCAATCGCCATACCATAGGTATTATGGAAATGACCTGCCAGAACTTTGCTATCGACTTGTGCCAAGCAAGCATCCCAAACTTTTTGCACACGGTCTGGGGTTGCTGTGCCTATGGTTTCGCCCAAAGACACTTCATAACAGCCCATGTCCAATAATTGCTGTGTGACTTTAGCGACCTGTTTCGGCTCAATTGCACCTTCATAAGGGCAGTCCACCATACATGACACATAACCACGTACTTGAATATCATGTGCTTTGGCGAGGTGCATCACATCACTAAACTTTTCCAGACTTTCAGCAATTGAACAGTTAATGTTTTTTTGGGTAAAGCTTTCAGAAGCTGCGGTAAACACCGCAACTTCTTTGCAACCGACTGCCAAAGCCGACTCAAAACCTTTTAAATTGGGCGTGAGTAAACTGAATTGAATGTTCGGGTCTTTGGGTAACTCGGCAAACAGCACATCGCTATCTGCCATTTGCGGAACCCATTTGGCTGAAACACATGAGCCAACTTCAATGTTTTTTAAACCCGTTTGCATTAAATCCAGAATCAGGTTTTTGCGGTCTGTCAAAGTGAGTGGTGTTTTCTCATTTTGCAGACCATCACGTGGCCCGACTTCTACAATTTTGACAAATTCAGTCATGCAACTTCCTCCGTCAAGGCTTCAAATTCAACCAGTTCATCACCGGCTTTGACCTGATCACCCGCTTGGAAATATGAGCTTGCTACAATGCCATCAAAAGGCGCACGAATTGAATATTCAATTTTCATGGCTTCAAGGGTCATTAACACATCATCTTTTTTCACACGAGCATTGGCCGCAACCAAGACTTGGGTAATCACACCCGGCATTGGTGCGGTCAAGTTGTTGTCATTGTCTTGTTGATCATCACCTTTAAAATTAGCTTGTACATAACCAAACACATGACGCTGACCGTTTTGGAAGAGGGTGATGCCTTGGGCATTTTGATTGAAAGCCAATTTTTGTTGCTGACCATTCACACAAAGTTGTAGACGATGCGCATCTAAAAGTTCACCCTGAACGTTCAGCGTTTGCCCATTGAAGTGTACTTTAAAACCTGATGATTGTATTTTTAATTGAATTTTGAGTGTTTGGTCATTGCACTGTAATTGCACTGTGTAGGCGTTTTGCAGGTTTAAGCGCCAGAAGTGGTCTTTTTGCCAAATTGTATTGTTTGCCGCTTTGTTGCTTTGAATACGAGACAATACTTCAATTAACGCAGCAGCAACAATCGTTTCGGTAGCCACATCAGGTTTTGCATTGAGTAAAAATGCTTCTTCACGTTGAATCAGGCCAGTATCTAAATTGGCATTTTTAAAAGAATCACACAGTACTAAGCGATCTAAAAAGGCAATGTTGTTGCCCAAACCATCGACATGGAACTGACCCAAAGCATGGTGCATTTGCGTCAATGCTGCTTCACGGTTTTTGCCCCAGACAATCAGTTTGGCAATCATTGGGTCGTAGTAGGTGCTGATTTCATCGCCTTCTACAATGCCGCTGTCTACGCGTACAGCATCATTTTGCGCTGGATAATGCAAGTAGCTGATTTGACCAATGGCGGGGATAAAGCCTTTTTCTGGTTCTTCGGCATAGACACGTGCTTCGAGGGCATGACCGTGAATTTGCAATTCATGCTGCTGTTTTGGTAAGGGTTCACCAAAGGCCACTCGCAATTGCCACTCTACCAAGTCCTGTCCTGTAATCATTTCAGTGACTGGGTGTTCTACCTGTAGGCGGGTATTCATTTCCATGAAATACGCCGTACCATCTTGCTCGACAATAAACTCGACTGTACCTGCACCCACATAATTCACGGCACGTGCAGCATCAATCGCAGCTTGGCGCATGGTTTCGAGTTTGTCTTCTGGCATTTTAGGCGCAGGTGCTTCTTCAAGCACTTTTTGATGACGACGTTGCACCGAGCAATCACGCTCGAATAAGTGCACATAGTTGCCGTGAGTATCGCCAAAAACCTGAACTTCAATATGGCGTGGCTGAATCACATAGCGTTCAATTAGTACATCTTCATTGCCAAAACTAGAGCGTGCTTCACTCTTACATGAGGCAAGTGAGCTCAGAAAGTCTTCACTGCGTTCAACCAGACGCATACCTTTACCACCACCGCCTGCGCTGGCTTTAATCAATACCGGATAGCCAATGCTGTCGGCTTGTTGCTTTAAGAAAGCTGCATCCTGATTGGTGCCGTGGTAGCCCGGCGTTAGTGGCACGCCTGCTTTTTCCATTAAAGCTTTAGAAGTGGCCTTAAGCCCCATTGCTAGAATGGCTTCAACAGGCGGGCCAATAAAGACAATATTGTTGTCTTTACAGGCAAGGGCAAACTGGTCATTTTCAGACAAGAAACCATAACCCGGGTGAATCGCTTGTGCACCTGTGCTTTTGGCTGCCTGAATAATACGTTCAACTTGCAAATAACTTTGTGCCGCAGGCGATTCACCAATATAAATGGCTTCGTCTGCCAGTTTAACGTGTTGTGATTGCGCATCGGCATCTGAATACACCGCGACAGTCGCAATCCCAAGTTTTTTTGCGGTACGAATTACACGGCAGGCAATTTCACCACGGTTGGCAATTAAAATCTTTTCAAACATCGTGCGATCCTTCTTTTATTATGCCGTGGTCTTGATCCAAGCCGGGCTTTGTTTATTCAAAAATGCATTTAAGCCATTTTTCGCCTCATCTCCTTGGCGAATATGCGCAATATGCTGTGCAGTTTGTTGCAATAAGTCTTCGGTCAAGACTTGCTGATTGACCATCTGAATTAGTTGTTTAGAGGCATGCTGTGCGTCTGGGCCACCCAGTAAGAGGGCTTGTACAATGTCATCAATTTTGCTGTCTAGCTGTTCTGGTGCTGCCACTTCATGTGCCAAACCAATCTGCTGAGCCTGTTCTGCAGAAATACGTTCTGCCGTTAAAAAGTAGCGGGATGCCTGACGTGCACCAATGGCACGAATTACATACGGACTAATCGTGGATGGAGCCAGTCCTAAACGTACTTCGGATGTAGCAAATTTGGCATCCGTGCTGGCAACACAAATATCACAGGCAGAGGCCAAGCCCATACCACCACCAAAGGCAATGCCATGTACACGGGCAATAGTCGGCTGCTTTAAAGTAGCTAAACTTTGCAGCATTTTCGCTAGTTTCAGGGCATCGGCTTGGTTTTCTGCTTCAGAGGCTTGACCTGCTTGTTTCATCCAGTTCAGGTCTGCACCTGCAGAGAAGCTTTTGCCGCGTCCAGCTAAAATTACGACACGTACATCCTCACGCGTATTCAGATACTGAAAGCAGGCGTGTAATTCTTCAATCACTTGGGTATTGAAGGCATTGTGCAGTTCCGCACGATTAATCCAAACCGTAGCCACTTGGTTTTGCTGTTCGAGTTGTAAAAATTGATAATCCATTTTGTCACCTCTTACATGCGGAACACGCCAAACTTGGTCGGTTGGATTGGTGCATTTAGGGCAGCAGCCAAACTTAAAGCCAACACTTCACGCGACTGAGCAGGATCAATCACACCATCATCCCATAAACGTGCAGAAGCATAATATGGATGACCCTGACGCTCGTATTGATCACGAATTGGCTGTTTAAATTGGTCTTCTTCTTCGGCAGACCAGCTACCACCTTTGGCTTCAATCTGGTCGCGTTTTAAGGTAGACAGTACGCTCGATGCCTGTTCGCCCCCCATCACCGAAATACGAGAATTTGGCCATGTCCACATAAAGCGTGGCGAGTAGGCACGACCACACATGCCATAGTTACCTGCACCAAAAGAACCGCCAATCACTAAAGTCAGTTTAGGTACATTGGCTGTCGCCACCGCCATCACCAGTTTGGCACCATTTTTGGCAATGCCTTCATTTTCGTATTGGCGACCAACCATAAAGCCTGTGATATTTTGAATAAATAGCAGGGGAATGTTGCGTTGGGTACACAGTTCAATAAAGTGTGCGCCTTTTTGTGCTGACTCGGAAAATAAAATGCCATTGTTGGCGATAATTCCGACAGGCATACCATAGAGTTTGGCAAAACCCGTAATCAGCGTGGTACCAAAGCGTGCTTTAAATTCATCAAAACGTGAACCATCGACAATGCGGGCAATCACTTCACGGACATCAAATGGTTTACGTGCATCAGTTGGTACAATGCCATACAGTTCAGAGGCGTCAAATAACGGTGCTTCTACATGCTCTGGTTGTGGGTTTGGCTTTTTGTTTAAGTTCGCCACAATGTTACGGGCAATCGCCAAGGCATGTTCATCATTTTCTGCTAAATGGTCTGCCACACCTGAAAGGCGAGTGTGCACATCACCACCACCCAAGTCTTCACTTGAAACGACTTCGCCAGTTGCAGCTTTTACCAGCGGTGGGCCACCTAAGAAAATTGTCCCCTGATTACGCACAATAATGGTTTCATCTGACATTGCAGGTACATAAGCGCCACCTGCAGTACAGCTTCCCATCACTACTGCAATTTGGGCAATACCCATGCTTGACATACGGGCCTGATTATAGAAAATACGTCCGAAATGATCACGGTCTGGAAAGACTTCATCTTGTAGCGGTAAATAGGCACCGCCTGAATCGACCAAATAAATACAGGTCAGGTGATTCTGTTCTGCAATTTCCTGTGCTCGCAAATGCTTTTTCACGGTCAGCGGATAATAAGTTCCACCTTTTACGGTGGCATCGTTGGCAATGATCATGCAGGTCACGCCATTGACTTGCCCCACGCCAGCAACCACACCCGCAGCAGGTACATCATCCTGATAGACCTGATACGCAGCCAATTGACCAATTTCAATAAATGCAGTGCCAGGATCAATTAAGTGGTCAATTCGTTCACGGGGTAGCAATTTGCCACGGTCTAAATGTTTTTGGCGTGCCGTTTCACCACCACCCAAAGCAATTTTTTGGACTTTTTCTCTCAGGTCATCGACCAATGCTTGCATAGCAGCCTGATTGTTTTTGAACTCGTCGCTGCGAATATTAATTTTGCTCTGTAATTGATTCATGCCAACATCCTTGTCTATTTTTGTGATTTATTCTTTAGGCAGTTTCGTTAAACAGTTCACGGCCAATCAGCATGCGGCGAATCTCTGAAGTACCTGCGCCAATTTCATAGAGTTTGGCATCACGCCATAAACGTCCTGCAGAGAATTCGTTGATATAGCCATTGCCACCCAAAGTTTGAATGGTTTCACCTGCCATCCAAGTGGCTTTTTCTGCTGCATATAAAATTGCACTGGCTGCATCTTTACGTAAACTGCGGCTGTGTTCAGCTTTGTCACATTCTGCGCCTACGGCATAAACGAGTGCTTTACATGCCAGCCAGGTTGAATACATATCGGCAATTTTGCCTTGCATCAGCTGAAACTCACCTAGTGCCTGACCAAACTGTTTGCGCTCATGAATATAAGGAATCACGGTGTCCATGCAGGCATCCATAATGCCTAAAGGACCTGCACTTAAAACAGCACGTTCATAGTCTAAGCCGCTCATTAATACTTTTACGCCATTGCCTACACCACCCAAGACGTTTTCTTTGGGTACTTCTACATTGTCAAAGAATAGTGGATAGGTATTCGAGCCACGCATACCCAGTTTGTCTAAATGGCTGCCATGACTAAAACCAGACATATTTTTCTCAATCAGGAATGCCGTCATGCCTTTGGCACCTGCTTGTAAATCAGTTTTAGCGTACACCACTAAAACATCGGCATCACCACCATTGGTGATCCACATTTTCGAGCCGTTAAGTAAGTAATGATCGCCTTTATCTTCTGCTTTTAGCTTCATGCTGACGACATCTGAGCCTGCATTGGGTTCAGACATAGCCAATGCACCGACATAATCACCTGAAACTAATTTTGGTAAATAGCGCTGCTTCTGTTCTTCTGTCCCATTTCGCTTAATTTGGTTCACACATAGGTTAGAATGAGCACCGTAAGATAAACCAATGGATGCTGATGCACGAGAAATTTCTTGCATGGCAATGATGTGAGCCAAATAGCCTAAGTTGGTGCCGCCGTATTCTTCACTCACGGTCAAGCCAAGTAAGCCCATATCGCCAAATTTTTTCCAAAGCTGGGCAGGGAATTCGTTATCACGATCGACCTGTTGTGCAATGGGTGCAATTTCTTTTGCACAAAAAGCAGAGATTGAATCACGCAGTGTGATTAAGGTTTCATCCAAACCGAAGTCTAAGCTTTGTAAATTCATGTATTCATCCATCCTGAGGTTATATTTGTTGTTCCTAAAACAAGCATTATTGTTGTGCTTAGGTTCTAACATACATCGAAAATTTAAAAAAGTGAACTAAAATTCACAAAATGATTTACAATTCATTTTACCTGGTTGAGAATAAGATATGAGTTATAAAAGATCATCATTGATGCAGGAACGTATGGAACAAAATCGCAATGCGATTTTAGATTCTGCTCGTGAACTTATTGCTCATGGGGGCTTTAAAGAAGCGTCTATACAAGCCATTGCAGAACGCGCAGGCGTGTCTACAGGTTTGGTGTATCGCTACTTTGAAAATAAAAGTCAGATTCTGATTGAAGTTTTATCGGCTGCTATTCGTCGTGAAGTTGAAATTTTGGACCACATTGCGAAGTCAGATTTAACGCCAAAACAAAAATTGCAAAAATCAGTTACAACTTTTGTGAAGCGTGCGATGAACAGCCCCCAATTGGCGTATTCGTTAATGTTCGAGCCTGTAGACCCAGAAATGGAACATGAGCGTTTTCGCAGTAAACAACTGATCAAACAAAGCATCAAGGAAATTTTGGCTGAAGGAAAAGTCAATGGTGAGTTTGATTTTGAAGATTTAAACACTGCAGCTTTAGGTGTGGTTGGATCCATGACCTTTGTGGTGATTGAACCTTTGAATCCTTCTCGCAATGTAATGTTTGATCAAAATTATAAAGATTACTTTGTCAAACAAATTGCCGATTTTTGTGTGAATGCAGTGCGGAAACAAGAAGGAGGGAAATAAGAACAACGCACAGAATAGGCAAAAAAGTAATCGTCGTCATAGAACAATTAATAGTGTTGGAAAACAGAATTACAAAGAATCAAGGAGATCGATTCAATGACACAAGTACGGTTAAGTTATGCCTATGGCACCAGTAATCTGCCTTTGTTAGGTATGACTATTGGTGAAAAGTTTGATCAGGCTTGCCAGCAATATGCAGATCAGGATGCTTTGGTAAGCGTGCATCAAAATGTGCGTCTGACCTATAAGCAACTGCAGCAACAGGTCAATGCCTTTGCCTGTAGCTTATTAAAACTCGGTTTTAAGAAAGGTGACCGCCTTGCCATTTGGTCTCCGAATTGTGTGGAATGGACAATCACTCAATTCGCAGCCTTCAAGGCAGGGGTGATTTTGGTCAACTTGAACCCCGCTTATAAAAGCAATGAATTGGAATTTGTGCTGAACAAGGTTTCCTGTAAGGGTTTGGTTATTGCATCGCAATTTAAAAGCACCAATTATCAGGAAATTCTCACCAAAATTGC
This sequence comes from Acinetobacter sp. YH12136, assembly GCF_013418545.1. Taxonomy (NCBI): domain Bacteria; kingdom Pseudomonadati; phylum Pseudomonadota; class Gammaproteobacteria; order Moraxellales; family Moraxellaceae; genus Acinetobacter; species Acinetobacter sp. YH12136. Next base: position 13,230 of record NZ_VPBV01000015.1, on the reverse strand, counting down.
GCCAGAGCTGTGTCAGGCAGACAACAAAGTCCTCAATGCTAAGCGATTACCACATTTAAAGCATGTGATTAAAATTGATGAGCAGAGCCATACAGGTATTCATCGTTTTCAGGATTTACTACCAAGTCCAACCACGCACATGCTGAAAAAGCTAGATCAAATTGCCAGTGAATTGCAGTTTGATGAAACCATCAATATTCAATTTACCTCAGGCACGACAGGCAATCCGAAAGGTACCATGCTGACCCACAACAACATTTTAAATAATGGTTATTTTGTGGGAGAGGCGATTCATTTAAGTCCGCAAGATCGTGTATGTATTTCAGTGCCGTTATTCCACTGTTTTGGGATGGTGATGGGCAATTTGGCCTGTATCACACATGGCTCAACCATGGTCTATCCATCCGCAGTGTTTAATCCACTCGATACCTTAAAAGCCATTCAGCAAGAAAAATGTACGGCTGCTTATGGTGTGCCAACCATGTTTATTGCCATTTTAGAGCATGAGCAGTTTGATGAATTTGATTTGTCTAGCTTGCGTACAGGCATTATGGCAGGCAGTCCATGCCCGCAAGAAATTATGCAACGTGTGATAGACCGCATGCACATGTCACAAATCACCATTTGTTATGGCATGACCGAAACAGCGCCTGTGAGCGCACAAAGTTCGACGGATGATTCGGTGGAACGCCGTGTCAGTACAGTTGGCCGTGTGCATCCACACTTGGAAGTTAAAATTGTGGATGAAGATGGCAAAGTTGTACCCCGTGGGCAATTAGGTGAATTATGTGTGCGCGGCTACTCGGTAATGCTGGGCTATTGGGATGAGCATGACAAAACCCAAGAAGTGATTGATGTTGCACGTTGGATGCACACGGGCGACATTGCAGAAATGGACGATGAAGGCTTTGTGAAAATCAAAGGTCGCATTAAAGATGTGGTGATTCGTGGTGGAGAAAACTTATTCCCGAAAGAAATTGAAGATTTCTTATATACCCACGATGCAGTTTGTGATGTACAAGTGATTGGTGTGCCAGATCATCGTTATGGCGAAGAACTGTGTGCCTGTATTATTTTGCATGAACACCATGAATGTACCGAAGAGGCGATTCGTAAATACTGTGCAGAACACATTTCGCACAATAAAGTCCCACGCTATGTACGCTTCTTTAGTGAATTTCCAATGACCGCTTCAGGCAAGGCACAGAAATTTAAATTACGTGAATTTATGCGTGAAGAATTAAATTTAAAGGAAATTGCTTAAGGTCTTTATTAAGACAATAAGCGGTGCATTCGCATGTTATGTTGTCAGTACACACCCTTTATTTCTTGTGTGGAGATAAAGGGTAAATAAAATCAAAAATATAGCGTCTGCTCAATAGTGAAAAGATACCGAAAGTATAAGAGCGAAGCGTAATGATCAAGGATGAAAATGATGACCGTACGTAATGATTGGACCCGAGAAGAAATTCAGCAGTTATATGAACAGCCTTTTCTGGATTTAGTCTTTGAAGCACAGCGTGTGCATCGCCAACATTTTGCTGCCAATACCGTACAAGTCAGTACCTTATTGTCTATTAAAACAGGCAAATGCCCTGAAGACTGTAAATATTGCTCGCAGTCTGCGCATTATGATTCACAGCTTGAAGCTGAAAAACGTATTGCAGTGGATAAAGTCATTCAGGAAGCGAAAGAAGCTTTAGCATCAGGTTCTTCACGTTTTTGTATGGGCGCTGCATGGCGTAACCCACATGAACGTGATATGCCTTATGTGTTGGAAATGGTACGTGAAGTAAAAGCATTGGGTTTAGAAACCTGTATGACTTTAGGCATGCTGAATCAATCTCAGGCAGAACGCTTAAAAGATGCTGGCTTGGATTATTACAATCACAACCTCGACACGTCGCGTGAATATTACCCGAATGTAATCAGCACTCGCAGCTTTGACGATCGTTTAAATACCTTAGACATTGTGCGTCAAACTGGTATGAAAGTGTGTAGTGGCGGTATTGTTGGTTTAGGTGAAGACACCCAAGACCGTATTGGTTTATTGCATGAATTGGCGACATTGCCATTACACCCTGAATCTGTGCCGATCAATATGTTAGTGCCGATTGAAGGTACACCGTTGGCTGAAGTAGAAAAACTAGATGTGATTGAGTGGATTCGTACCATTGCGGTTGCACGTATTATCATGCCAAACAGCTATATTCGTTTATCTGCAGGGCGTGAATCATTATCTGATTCAGATCAGGCGTTGGCATTTATGGCAGGTGCGAACTCGTTATTCTCAGGTGAAAAGCTTTTGACCACACCAAACGCAGGCGAAGGCAAAGACAAACAATTGTTCCAAAAATTAGGCTTAGTGCCTGAACGTGCCAAGCCAACCGTTTCGGAATTGTCGGTAGATGCAATGGCTGTGGCTTAAGCAGATCTTGAAAAAGACTCAGATATTTAATGTCCGTAAATTAAAGAAGAATCATGTGATATGGCAAAAGATTTTCACAGTGCAACTGTGGTTGCAGGCTATGACAGTCATATTCGGAAACTCATTCCCGGATATGAATTGGTACATCAACACATCAATGCAATTTTAAGTAGTCATTTGCCCGAAACAGCACAAGTTTTAGTGGTGGGGTGTGGCACAGGCTATGAGTTGCAGTATTTACTGCAGCAACATCCACAGTGGCAATTTACGGCCATCGACCCATCTTTAAGCATGTTACAGCAGGCAGAAAAAAACATTCAGTCTGTGGCAGGGCATGAGCGAGTACGTTTTATACAGGCAGATACCCACCAATTTGCCCAACAAGCGCAGGTTGAAAATTTGCAGTTTGATGCGGCATTGGCGATTTTGGTGGCGCATTTTGTGCCAGTCGCAGAAAAAACATTATTTTTTCAAGATATTTACCAAACATTAAAACCTACAGCGATTTTATTAAGCTATGATCTGATGCAGCAGACTGAAAATATAGAATTGCGCTGGATGCAGAATTTGGCTTTGGATTGTGGTTTAACTACGACTCAAGCGGAAAAAATGCTTGCACGACTGGCCGATGATTTTCATTTAATTATGGCAGATGCGCAGGCAGCATTGCTTACTCAAGTGGGTTTTCGTCAGTGTAAAACATATTGTCAACTTATGAATTATTATGGTTTTTTTGCAGAGAAATAGTTGATCAATAACATTATTTAGTCAGTAATCTTTGTAGTAAAAGTATCCGCACAAGAAAAGTTAGATCAGGGAAAGAGAAAAAATGTCAGCATATTACACTTTACTCAAACGTGAACAACATGCCGATGGTGGCTGTACTGCGCACTATCGTTGCAACATTCATGCACAAGGCGCGTGGAATCCGCATGAACAACACATGGCACCTGCAACGGGTATTTTGTGTGCAGAACTTGAGCAATTTATGCCGCGTGATGATATGCGAATTGGTCGGGTCGGTTTAGATATTTTTGGCTTAATTGCCTTTGGTGAATTTAGTATCACCACCCGTATGATTCGACCGGGTAAAACCATTGAGCTGATTGAAGCGGAAATGTGTGCTGAAGGAAAAACCTGTATTGTGGCGCGTGCATGGAAAATGAAAACCTCAGATACACGCGCAATTGCAGGATTGGAAGATTTACCGATAGAAAACCCTGAATATTTGCCCGATTGGGATGGCATGCGTTGTTGGCCGGGCGGCTATATTCAAAGCATTGAAACCCGTGCGCATTTAGATCGTCGTGCAGGTAAGGGCATCGTTTGGTTAAGAAACCAATTGGATATGGTTGAAAATCAAAGCACATCTAGTTTTGTGCGTTTATTGGGGATGGTGGATACCGCCAATGGCGTAGTGCCACGTTTAGACCCGAATGCGGGTTGGGGTTTTCCAAATTTAGATTTGCAAATGCATTTACACCGTTTACCGCAAGGCGAATGGCTAGGCTTGGAAGTAACACAACAATATGGTGAAGATGGTATTGGCTTAACGAGTGCAGTTTTGCATGATACTCAAGGGCCATTTGGACGTAGTGAGCAGATTTTAACTTTGCGTCAATTCTAAATCTATTCGATATCAAACAAAAAACATCAGGACGAATTGCTTCGTCCTTTTTTTATTGGCATGCTGTGTGCAGATTATTTCATCTTATTTTATCTGAAAATATTATGCGAATTAGTTTGATTGGTGCAGGGCGCGTTGCACATCATTTGGCTCATGTTTTAAACGCACAGCATCAAATTGTGCAAATTTATAGCCGCAGTCTGGACAAGGCACAGCAGTTGGCTGCACAGGTTGGCGCAGAAGCAATTGCAGAAGTAGAACAATTTCATTCAGATCTAGATTTAGTGATTATTGCAGTGAGTGATCAGGGCATTGCACAGGTGATTCAGGAAGTTCATCGTGATTTAAATCATGTGTTGATTGTGCATACCTCAGGCAGTACTAAATTAGATGTATTGCAACAGCATCATGTACGTTCAGGGGTATTTTATCCCTTGCAAACCTTTAGTTTAGAGCGTGAAATTGATTGGTCAGAAACGCCTTTATTTATAGAAGCTGCATTTGCTGAAGATCAGCAGCTTTTAATGACTTTGGCAAATAGCCTAAGCAAAAGGGTTTATGCCTATACTTCAGCACAGCGTTTGAGTTTGCATTTGGCTGCGGTATTTGCCTGTAATTTTAGTAATTATTGTTATGACATGGCCAAGCAAGTGGTCGATGCTCAGAAAGTAGATTTCAGTCTGCTGTATCCTCTTATTTTGGAAACTGCGCATAAAGCAACCCAAAATGATCCGCGTCAAATGCAAACAGGGCCTGCCATGCGGGGCGATCACAATATTTTAAAAATGCATCAGGACTTATTGGCAGTAGGGCAGCAACATGAACTTGCCAAAGTTTATGCGATGATGAGTCAACAGATTTTAAAGCGGCATCAATCTTAGCCATTTGATGAGATAAAACGAGTTCACATAAAAAATGCTTCCCAGTGGAAGCATTCTTTTCTAGCAGAAATTAGTTAATTTTCTTGAAGATAAAATCATTAATCTTATGACCTGCTTCAATTCCGCGACGTTCAAACTTAGTTTGTGGACGCCATTCAGGACGAGGGTAGCTATTGCCTTTACCCGCCAAGTTTTCTAAACGTGGACGGTTGTCCAATACATCCAGCATCCATTCTGCATACGGTTCCCAGTCGGTTGCTGCATGGAACGTACCACCTAACACTAATTTTTGCTCTACCAATTCCATGCGTTCATGAGCAACAAAACGGCGTTTGAAGTGACGTTTTTTCTGCCATGGGTCTGGGAAATATAACTGCACCGTATCAATGCTATTGTCTGGCATTTCACGCAGTACTTGAATTGCATCGGCATCTAAGACACGTAAGTTGCTTAAACCTGCTGTACCTGCTTCATAAACGCACTGTGCAATCCCTGGAATATGGACTTCAATCCCGACAAAGTTACGTTCAGGATTGGCCTGCGCCATAAGTACCAAAGAACGCCCCATCCCAAAACCAATTTCTACTGTAAGCGGGCGTTCAGGGTGTTCAAAATGTTGACGTAAATCGCCAACAGGATATTCCAAAATTAAGTCGCCGTATTGTTCCAAGGCGCTACGTTGTGACGTATTCAATGGTGAAGAACGGCGCATGAACGTTACAATTTCACGATGCTCGTTGAGGTTGTCCAGCTCGACAACGTGCTGGTCTAATTGATCGTTCGACATAATTTTGGCAAATCTAATAAATTCGAATGCGGTATTTTAAGTCCTGAGCCATTGAAGTCAAATTTTTTCGCTCTTTTTCGCAGCGCCGTGCAAGATTGCGATACATCTGCATCTTTTGAGCATAAAAAATGCCGAATCATTAAGATTCAGCATTTAACATCATCAACGGTATTTTAATACAATAATTACGAATGGGTACTGTATTGATCAATTAAGGTATGACTGGCCTCATTCAATCCAATAATATGCACTTTAATTTGTTGGGCTTTAAATTTGTTCACCACGCTATTCAGCATATTTACAGAGGTAATATCCCAAATATGCGCATGCGTTAAGTCGATGGTGACATTGCTAATATCTTCTGAAAAATCAAAAAACTGATAAAACTTTTCTGAACTGCTAAAGAAAATTTGCCCTGAAATCACATATTGGCGGGTATGTTCGCCCAATAAAAACGAACTGACTTTAACTTCACTTTCCAGTTTATTCACCAAAAATAAAGCAGAAAGCAGTACGCCAACAAAAACACCCAAAGCAAGGTTATGGGTAGCTAACACCACAATCACCACAGCTAACATGACTATATTGCTTTGTTTCGGATGCTTTTTAAAATTACGGATGGAATCCCAGTTAAAAGTCGTGAATGACACCATAATCATAATCGCAACCAAGGCTGCTATAGGAATATATGCCAACCAATCTTTGAGAAAAACCACCAAGCACAGCAAAAATACGCCTGCTGTAAGTGTAGATAGCCGTGTACGCGCCCCAGAACTGACGTTGATAATAGATTGCCCAATCATGGCACAGCCTGCCATACCGCCCATAAAGCCACTAACAATATTGGCATAACCCTGACCACGACATTCCTGATGCCGATCTGCTTCTGTGCCTGTGGCTTCATTGACAATCGTAGTGGTCATCATGGTTTCGAGTAAACCGACTGTGGCTAAGGTCATGGCATAAGGAAAAATAATAAATAAAGTTTCAAAATTCAGTGGAATGTCAGGCACTAGAAAAATAGGCAGCGTGTCGGGAAATTGTCCCAAATCGCTTACGGTACGCATATCTGCACCAAGTAATAAAGCAACCACACTCAGCACAATAATGCAGACCAAAGGCGAGGGAATGCTTTTACCAATTTTAGGAATGTATGGAAACAGATAGACTACCGCTAAACCTAATCCTACAAATAAATAGCCTAAGCCATCCATTTTCGATAATTCAGGCAGTTGCGCCACAAAAATTAAAATCGCCAAAGCATTTACAAAGCCATAAACCACCGATTGCGAAACAAAACGCATCAGTTTGGCAACTTTAAAATAACCTGCCACAACCTGAATCAGCCCTGTGAGTACTGTTGCAGCCAATAAATATTGCAAACCATGTTCTTTGACGAGGGTAATCATCAGTAATGCCATAGCGCCTGTCGCGGCAGAAATCATGGCAGTACGCCCACCAAAAAAAGAAATCGTGACCGCAATACAGAACGATGCATATAAGCCGACTTGCGGATCGACGCCTGCTATAGCCGAAAAGGCAATTGATTCAGGAATTAATGCCAAACCCACCACTAAACCTGCCAAAACATCGGTGCGGATATTGGAAAACCATTCTTCTTTTTTCAGGCTAATCACAATCTCAATTTCATGAAACTTTAAAGGGCTGTATGTTAAAACATCTAGAGATAAAAAAGCAGGCAAAACAGACTTGAAAAAGCCTGTCTTTTGCAGGATAGTCAAAGCGTAAGGGCTTTTTAAGACATTTACGCTTTTTTGCAATTTATAGGTTCAATCACTTGCAAGTTTGTGACAAGCGATTTACAACAGAGATAGTTATATAACAAGGATCAAATATGAAGCTTTATTATTCACCTGGCGCATGCTCTTTGGCAGCACATATTATTTTAAATGAAGTGAATGTCGATTTTGATATTGAGCGTGTAGATTTAAAAACCCATAAAACAGAAAAGGGTGCCGATTATTATGAAATTAACCCTAAAGGTTATGTACCTGCTTTAGAAATTAACCCAGGTTTAATTTTGACGGAAAACGTAGCGCTATTGCCATTTTTAGCGCAGCAAGACCCTAAACAGGATTTAATTCCGCCATCTGGTTTAGGTCGTGCTAAAGTATTGGAATGGTTGGGTTATTTAAACTCTGAATTACATGACGCTTACTCAGTATTTTTTGGCGCGCCTTTAGATGCAGAAGCCAAAGAAAAAGCCTATGCAGAAATTGATCGCTTGTTGACTTATATTGATCAAGCGATTGCATCATCAGACCATGAATATTTGGTGGATGATAACTTTGGTCCAGCCGATGCGTATTTGTTTGTTATCACTAATTGGTCAAACTATATTGAGCATGATTTAACTCCGTATAGCCATGTGGTTGAAATCCGTAATAAAGTTGCTGCGCGTCAGTCGGTACAAATTGCTATGCGTGATGAAGGCTTGATTCCTTAATCGGCTTTTACTTGCCAGAATCAGATAATAAAAAAGACGTTGAGTTAACACTTAACGTCTTTTTATTTGAGTTGTCGGACTTGGAAAAGACCCTAATGATTATTTAAAGAAATAACCCGTTTCAGGTGAGCTGGCATTCGCCATACGCTTACGTGGCATACGTCCTGCCAAATAAGCTTCACGTCCTGCTTCTACTGCTTTACGCATCGCAGATGCCATTAGCACTGGGTTTTGTGCTGCTGCAATTGCAGTATTCATCAGCACACCATCGCAACCTAATTCCATTGCAATCGCAGCATCACTGGCAGTACCCACACCTGCATCTACCAATACAGGTACTTTGGCATTTTCTTTAATAATCGAAATGGTATGCGGGTTAAGAATACCTAAGCCTGAACCAATTAAACTACCTAATGGCATAATTGCCACGCAGCCCATACTTTCCAATTCTTGCGCCACAATCGGGTCATCGGAAGTGTAGACCATGATCTCAAAACCATCGTCAATTAGCGTGCGCGCAGCTTTTAAAGTTTCGGTGATATTTGGGTAGAGGGTTTTTTCATCGCCCAAAACTTCTAGTTTGACGAGGTTGTGACCATCTAGCAATTCACGCGCCAACATGCAGGTGCGCACGGCACTGTTGGCATCAAAACAGCCTGCTGTATTTGGCAAAATGGTGTATTTTTCTGGTGGAATTACGGAAAGTAAGTTTGGCTGATCTGGATGTTGCCCAATGTTTACACGACGAATGGCAACCGTAACAATTTCTGCGCCACTGGCTTGAATCGCCAAATCTGTTTCGGTTAAATCTTTGTATTTGCCCGTACCCACCAATAAACGTGAATTAAAGGTACGTGAACCGATTTTAAAGGTATCTTGCATGGGTGCTCCGAGTTTAGCCGCCACCAACGGCATGAATAATTTCAATGCGGTCTTGATCGCAAATAGGGGTTTCGGCAAGTTTGCTTTTGGCAATAATTTTTTCGTTTTGCTCCACAGCAAAACGTTTGCCTTCTAAATCTAATGCCTGAATCAGTTGTAACAGGGTCGTGTGAGTGGTCTGTTGTGCTTCGCCATTCAGATAAATTTGCATGACCGAGAATCCATCTTCAAAATTACAAAATATAATTGAGCTTTATTTGGCATATTTCATGGCTTGCCACGCTAAGCTTAGCCAGCCTGCAATCATGAGTGCTCCACCAATTGGGGTAATCATGCCCAAGCCACGGGCTAAATCCAATGCCATGATATACAGTGAACCGCAGAAAAATAAAATACCCAGTTGAATCAGAATAAAACTGGCTTTAATAGGAAGTTGTGGAATTACTTTGGCCAATATGCCCAATGCTAAAAGTCCAAGGGCATGATAGAAAAAATAATCTGTTGCAGTTTGCCACCAAAGCAATTGCGCTTCAGTTGCACGGGCCTTTAAGCCATGTGCACCAAATGCACCGAGCATGACTGCTATAGCTAAATTCAGGGCAGAAATTGCAATCCACATACGCAAATTGACCTATTTAATTTTGCGCTTAACCTTAGCACATTTTTAGGGGCGGGAAAATCTGAGATTTGCCTGCCTGTATGTAGCTGTACCAATTAAAGACAATAAAAAAGGGCAGTTTGCCCAATTTTATTTTTCGATGTGTCTGCATCAATTTGGAGAATGTCAGTTTAGTTTGATGACATTGCCACTTTAATTTTTTCCATGGCATTTTTTTCGAGCTGACGAATACGTTCTGCTGAAACATTATATTCTGCTGCCAATTCATGCAGGGTCGATTTATCATCATCTAACCAGCGACGCTGCAAAATATTACGTGAACGATCATCCAACTGCTCCATAGCTTCATGCAGAGCAGAAGTGCTTTGTTCTTCGTAGTCTTCGTTTTCGACTAAACGTGCAGGGTCGTAACGGTTATCTTCCAAATACAATGCAGGTGCAACATAAGTTGAACCTTCATCGTCATCATCGCCCTGTGCTTCAAAAGCTGCGTCATAAGCGGTTAAACGACCTTCCATTTCCAAGACTTGTTCTGCAGTTACATTTAAGTCATTGGCAATAGATTGTGCTTCTTCAAGCGTCAGTTTTTTGCTAGATTTTTTGAGGCTACGCAAATTAAAGAACAATTTACGCTGCGCCTTGGTGGTGGCAATTTTAACAATACGCCAGTTACGAATCACATATTCGTGAATTTCAGCTTTAATCCAGTGCACGGCAAATGACACCAAACGCACGCCCATATTCGGGTCAAAGCGTTTCACGGCTTTCATTAAGCCCAAGTTGCCTTCCTGAATTAAATCGCCCTGCGGTAAACCATAGCCCGCATAACTTCGTGCAATATGCACCACAAAACGTAAATGCGACATGACCAACATTTTGGCCGCGTCTAAATCTTGATCGTAATAATAACGCTCGGCTAACTCTTTTTCTTGTTCAGCCGTTAAAATAGGAATTTGGTTAACAGTACTAATATAAGCCCCGAGGTTTACCCCTGGTGCAGATAATGACAGGGGCATCAACTGATTGCTGCTGTCACTCATGAGATCTCCTTATAGGATTAGGTAGGTAAAATAACCGATGTCTTTATCTTAATGCCAATATTCTACTTAAATAAGTAAAATTGGTGTAGATATGTAAATCTTTATAGCAATAAGCGGCGAATATTAAGTCATTAAAACAAATGAACAATCAAATAGATGCACTTATTGCGATGATTTTGGCTTGGCAACATCAATCACATAATGAAACTCTGTTGCCGAAATCTGACTTGCTTCACAGCTATGTTGATGTAACTGACAATAACGCGCCACATCTTGCTGGCTATGCGGATCAGATGACTTCAATAAAAACCGTGCAGAATCTGATTGTTTAAGGGCACGTTTTAGCATCAATAAAGGCATAGGACAAGGTTGTCCCATGGCATCAATCACTATGATAGGTTGTTCAGCATCACACAGCATTGAAGTAAAAATTCGCCTTAAAAAACAGAATGATCATACTAGCAAATTCGCTCACAAATCCCAAATAAATTTCATCTGAAGCATCGGGGCTATTCATTGCGCGGCTTACTGCGCATAAGGGCAAGAGAATTGGCTTATTTTGTGAGATATTTGCAATAAAATTTATAGATCAAAATTGTGCTAAGTCACTTAACAGAAATAAAAATTTTCTATTTGTTCAACTCGTTTCAAACTGAACAAGATAAATCAAAAAAAATCTATTAATTGTCATAAAGCCGTGTTAAGCTCGATGCGTATTTAGGATTTTAGATAGACAATCGTTGTTTGTCGCCCTATTACAAATGGATGTAACCGGGATTTTGTTAATAGTTATACAGAATGATTACAAGCTTAGAAATAAAAATATTTTTAAACTTTGTTTGCTCTGCTGTTTGCAACACCGGGTGGTCCTTCTTTTTAATCAATGAGGATTAACTTATGACAGCTCGTGAACAAGGCGTAGTTAAATGGTTCAACGACACTAAAGGCTTTGGCTTTATCCAACGCAATGGCGGCGACGATGTATTCGTTCACTTCCGTGCGATCCAAGGTGACGGCCACCGTTCACTTCGTGACGGCCAACGTGTTGAATTCAGCGTAGTAAAAGGCCAAAAAGGCTTCCAAGCTGAAGAAGTACAGCCACTAGACTAATCACTCGATTATTCTAAAAAAACGCTCCAATCCTGATTGGGGCGTTTTTTATTTGTATTTCTGTTTATAATAGGTCAGTTTTTTGTCTGTATAAGTTCGAGCACATATTTATGTCATCTGGTTTTGAAACCTTAAATTTACATCCGCAATTGAAACAGGCTATTGATGCTTTGGGTTTCAAGGAAATGACGCCAATTCAGCAAAAGGTTTTAAAATTTACTTTGGCTGGACATGATGCCATTGGTCGTGCGCAAACAGGTACAGGAAAAACTGCTGCCTTTTTAATTAGTGTCATCAACGATTTATTGAATAACCCAATTCAAGGGCAGCGTTATCGTGGTGAACCACGTGCATTGGTTTTAGCGCCTACGCGTGAATTGGCTTTGCAAATCGAAAGTGATGCAAAAGACTTAACCAAATTTACCGACTTAAATGTGGTGACTTTGTTGGGTGGTGTAGATTTTGATAAGCAAAAGTCACAACTCAATAAAAACTTTGTCGATATTATTGTTGCGACACCAGGGCGCTTGATTGATTTTGTAGAACAAAAAGAAGTTTGGCTAGATCAGATTGAGTTTTTAGTGATTGATGAAGCAGACCGCTTGCTGGATATGGGCTTTATTCCATCGGTAAAACGTATTGTGCGTTATTCACCGCGTAAGGAACAGCGTCAGACGTTAATGTTCTCGGCAACTTTTAGTTATGATGTGTTGAACTTGGCTCAACAGTGGTTATTTGAACCTGTTACAGTCGAAATTGAACCTGAAAAGAAAACCAATGCCGATGTTGAGCAACGGGTATATATGGTTGCCAAAACCGATAAATACAAATTGCTTGAAGAAATTTTACGTGATGAGCCGATTGAAAAAGTCATGATTTTTGCCAATCGGCGTGATCAGGTGCGTAAGCTTTATGATCATTTAAAGCGTGATGGCTATAAAGTGGTGATGTTGTCAGGTGAAATTGCCCAAGACAAACGCTTAAAAATGCTGGATCAGTTTAAAAATGGCAAACATAACATCATGATTGCAACAGACGTTGCAGGGCGTGGTATTCATGTCGATGGTGTTTCGCATGTGGTGAATTTCACTTTGCCTGAACAGTCAGATGATTATGTGCACCGTATTGGTCGTACAGGTCGTGCAGGTACACGTGGTGTGAGTATTAGCTTCTTGTCGGAAGATGATGCGTTCTATTTACCAGAAATTGAAAAAGCCATTGGTCAAAAATTGCCATTAACACGTTTAGATGGTTATTGCTAATTAACCTGAGTTCGATGAAATCCATTTAGCCTTTTAGCATATTTTGGAAAGTTGGCTTATTGGGATTCAAACAATAAGCCACTACAGCAGCCATGATATTCACCATGAAGTTATTTACCGAACGATG